>JANNUM010000048.1:0-9257 GCA_031395235.1 Chloroflexota bacterium | reverse complement strand
GGCGGCGCGCGGCGCGGAGCGCAGCAGGCCGACGCTCACGACCGCGGTCCAGGCCACGTACGCGAGGTAGCCGACGAGCGCGCGGAAGAAGGCGGAAGGCACGACGTACTGCGCGTATGCGACGGTCACGAGCACGGCGCTCGCGGCGGCGAGCCGGCCGCTCGGCGCGGCGACGAGCAGCGCGCTGCCGACGCCACCACCGGGGAGGAACGCCGCGTACGCGAGACCAAGGAAACCGCGAGCGACAGCCTCGATCGCGCTCGCGGTAGCCGCGCCGGCGACATACGCGGGGACCAGGACTTGGACGACCGTCAGGATCGCGAGGTTGTGAAGCGTATGCAGCGCCATGAAGAGCACGGCTGCGAGCGTGGCGACGTCAGCGATCCCCTCTTCCTTCGCGGCGCGGAGCGTCGAGCGCACGCCGAGGATCAAGATCGCGAACGGCACGATCTGCAGTGTGTAGAGCCACGTCTCGATCGGCCAGATCGCGCTGTCGCGGGCACGGGTCATGTCCGCGGAGAGGGATTCCAGGTAGATCATCGGCGGACCACCGGTCGTCGCGATGATGGCGAAGTCGAGCGCGAAGGCAACGATCATCATGGCCGCGAGCACAACGCCCGCGGTCCGACAGTGCGGATCCGCGACGGGGAGCTCGTGACCGTGGACGGCGGAGCGGGCCTCGTTGTTCGGGCGCGCCTAGGCTCGCAGGCGTTCCCGCAGCGCCGCGTCCGTGGCGATGCGCACCGCAGCGGCCGCGAGGATCTCGGCGGTGACCATGGCGTTGCGGTGCGCGAGGTCGGTCGCCGACGACTCGCGCATGACGTGCGAGTGGCCCGGGATCGACTTCTCACTGACAGGAAAGCCGATGTAGTCCGCGGGCGTGACCTGCGACACGTTGCCGAAGTCGGTGGACGCGAGCACGAACTTGCCTCGCACCATCCGCAGGTCGCGTCGCTTCAGCTCCTCGGCCAGGAGGTCGCCCACGCGCGCGTTCGGCTTCACCGGCGCGTAGAGACGCATGTCGTCCTTGATCTCCGCCTTTGTCCCTGTCTGCATCGCCGCGCCCTCGACCATCTGCGCGAACGTGCGCTGCATCTCGTCGAGCTGCTCCACCGTCGCGGCGCGCAGGCCGATATCGCACTCGGCGAGCTCCGGGATGATGTTCTGCGCCACGCCGCCTTTGGTGATGATCCCGTGGACTCGCGTGTCGGCGGGCAGGTGCTGGCGCCATCCGTCGATCGCGACGAAGAGGCGGATCGCCGCCGAGAGCGCGTTGCGCCCGAGGTGCGGCGAATACGCCGCGTGCGACGCGACACCGTGGAAGATCACGCGCTTCGCCACGACGCCGAGGGAGCTCCCGCCGAACTCCCAGTCCGGATCGCCTGACGGATGCGACGAGAGGACCGCGACCGAGTCGCGGAACACTCCCGCGTCGACGAGATCGATCTTGCCGCCGCCGCTCTCCTCCGCGGGAGTGCCGACGAGCTCGATCCCGACCCCGAGGTCCTTCTCCCGATCGGCGGCGAGGAGAAACGCGCCGACGTTCGACATCGCGATGAGGTTGTGCCCGCAGGCATGCCCGATCTCGGGCAGCGCGTCGTACTCGGCGAGCAGCGCGACCGCCGGACCCGGCGGTCCGATCCGCGCGCGGAAGGCGGTCTCGACGCCGCCGAGCTTCTGCTCGACCTTGTGGCCGTGTTCCTCGAGCAGTGCCGCGATGTTCTTCACCGCGGTCCGCTCCTGATAGGCGAGCTCGGGCGTGCCGTGGATCGCGCGCGACAAGGCGACGAGCTCGGAGCGCAGCGCGTCCGCGGTCACGCGGTCACCTTCGCGCCATCCTGGATCGAGCGCCTGAGCGAAGCGTCCGAGGCGACGCGGTGTGCGGCGGCTCCCAGCGCCTCCACGACGAGCAGGGCGTTCCGATGGGCGAGGTCGCTCACGCTCGCGTCGCGCATCGCATCGGAGTGTCCCGCGATGGGCCGCTCGGTGACGGGGAAACGGACCCAGTCCGTCGGGACCTTCTGCGAGACGTTGCCCAGATCGGTCGAGGCGGTGACCAGCACACCGCGCTCGGCGTCGACGCCGCGGCGCCGCAGCTCGTCGGCGACGACGTCGCCGAGCTTCAGGTTCGCGGCGACCGGCGCGTACAGCGGCAGGTAGTCCGTGATCTCCACCGTCGTGTCGGTCTCGAGGGCCGCGCCCTGCGCGACGTCGGTGAACGTCGCGACCATCGCTTCGAGCGTGGCGAGGTCCTTCGCGCGCAGTCCGAACTTTGCCTCAGCGCGCGCGGGGATCACGTTCACGGCGTCGCCGCCGTGCGTGATGATCCCGTGCACGCGGCTGTCGGTCGGCAGGTGCTGCCGCCAGGCGTCGATACCGATGAAGAGGCGGATGACGCCGTTCAGCGCGTTCCGTCCGCGCTCCGGTGACGAGCCCGCATGCGAGGCGGCGCCACGGTAGACGACGCGCTTGCCGACGATCCCGAGGCCGGTGCCGCTCACGCCCCAGCTTCCCTGCGCGGCGGGATGCGTCGAGAGCGCGAACGCGACAGCGTCGAACACTCCCGCGGCGAGCAGGTCGATCTTGCCGCCACCGTCCTCTTCCGCCGGCGTACCGATGAGCTCGATCGCCATCCCGAGATCCTTCTCCGCGGCAGCGTGCAAGTAGGCGCCGACGTTCGTCATGGCGATGAGGTTATGACCGCAGCCGTGACCGACGCCCGCGAGCGCGTCGTACTCCGCGATCAGCGCGACCGAGGGACCGGGTGGGCCAACGCGCGCGCGAAATGCGGTCTCGAGACCACCGATACCCATCTGCACCTCGTGGCCGTGACGCTCCAGCAACGCAGCGATCCGTGCGGCCGCGCGACGCTCCTGATATGCGAGCTCCGGGTCGGCATGGATCTCGCGGGACAGTCGCACCAGCTCTTCGGCGAGCCGGGAGGAGAGTGGCTTCACCACGCTGTATACTGTCGTATAGCGACATTTCCCCTATTGGCTTCTGCCGGGCGCGAGCGCACCTCGAATGCGCCCCCCGGTCCCCACAGGACGTAAAGCAGCAGCGCAAGCACACCAGCAAGGAGCAACACACCGCTTGGACACCCCAGAGCCGACCCAGCCACAAGCAGCCGAACCGAACCCCACCGCACCGGCGTCCCCTCCTACGAGCGACATCAACGGCACGAACGGGACGAACGGTCCGAGTAACGGCCCGACGAACGGGCCCGCTGCGCCGGCCACGCGTCGCGATGCGACACCCGCCGCGCCGAGCCGCAAGTACTACACGATCACCGAGCTGAACGAGGCGAAGCCCAAGGACATGCTGGCCATCGCCAAGGAGTTCAGCGTCACGGACATCACGCCCGAGACCAACAAGCCAGAGCTCATCACGCGCATCCTGCAGGCGCAGACCGAAGCCCAGGGGAACATCTTCGCGCAGGGCATCCTCGAGATCGTCGAGGATGGCTTCGGATTCCTCCGCCGTCGCAGCCTTCTCCCCTCGCCTGACGACGTGTACGTGGGCTCGAGCCAGGTGCGCCGCCTCGGTCTGCGCACCGGCGACTACGTCACCGGGCAGACGCGGCCTCCGAAGGACAACGAGAAGTACTTCAGCCTGCTGCGCGTCGAGGCCGTCAATGGTGTCGACCCCGAGGTCGCGAAACGCCGACCGCTCTTCGAAGCGCTCACGCCCATCTTCCCCGACAAGATGTTCAACCTCGAGATCGAGGGCGCCAACCTCAGCCAGCGGCTCATCAACCTCGTGAATCCCCTCGGCTTCGGTCAGCGCGCGCTCATCGTGTCACCGCCCAAGGCCGGCAAGACCACCCTGCTCAAGGACATCGCGAACGGGATCGCCGGTAACCACCCCGACGTGCACATCATGGTCGTGCTCGTCGGCGAGCGTCCCGAGGAAGTGACCGACATCCGCCGCTCGATCAAGGGTGAGGTCTTCTCGTCCACCTTCGACGAACCGACGGAGAACCACACCCGCGTCGCCGAGCTGGCGCTCGAGCGCGCGAAGCGACTGGTCGAGACGGGACGCGACGTCGCGATCCTCCTCGACTCGGTCACCCGACTTGCGCGCGCGTACAACCTGGCCGTGCCACCCTCGGGCCGCACGCTGTCCGGTGGTATGGACCCGGTCGCGCTCTACCCGCCGAAGCGTTTCTTCGGCGCGGCGCGCAACATCGAAGGAGCGAACGGCCAGCCGGCCGGATCGCTGTCGATCTTCGCCACCTGTCTCGTCGACACCGGCAGCCGCATGGACGACGTGATCTACGAGGAGTTCAAGGGCACCGGTAACTCCGAGATGATCCTCGACCGCAAGCTGCAGGAGCGCCGCACCTTCCCCGCGATCAACATCCCGGCCTCGGGCACGCGCCGCGAGGAGATGCTCCTTTCACCCGAGGTCATGAAGCAGGTCATCCTGCTACGGAAGATGCTCTCCGCCGTCGGTCAGATCGAAGGCACCGAGCTCCTGCTCCAGCGGCTCGGCAAGACGAAGACGAATAAGGAATTCCTCACCTCGATCGCCAAGGCCATGGAGGCCGACAGCAAGAACTAGCGGTCAGAACCCCGCGACAAGGCTGGGAAGACCACTGAGCGTGCGCGCGGCTCCGAGAAGCAACATCCCGACGAGGCTCGCGTATCCGATCGCCAGCGGAAGCCCTCGCCAACGCACCATCGCCGGGACGAGCAGCGCGGCCAGAATGACGATCGCAGTCAGCGGATCGAGGCCAGCAGCCCCGCCCACGAACAGCACGACAGCGGTCACCGCCAGCACGAGCGCGAGCCAGGCGAGGATGTCGACGGCGCGCGCCGCTGTCCCGGTCCGGGCCCTCAGCGCACCCAGGGCATCGAAGAGCCACGCGATCGCCACGCCGAAGATGACGAACAGAGCCGCGAACATCGCGACGTTCAGCGCGGGCACACCGAAACGCTTGAAGTCGAAGTTCGACGGATCAAGAACGGTGAAACCGAATGCCAACAGCAGTGCCGCGCCGTACGCGACGCCGTGCCATGGGCGCACGCGACGCAGCCACGGTTCCACGACCGCGTAAATGACCCCGCCGACCAAGCCCGAGGCCAGGCCTGTGAAGAGCACGAGCGCCAAAGTTCCCTCGAACGTGATGTCGCCCACGCGGTTGCCATTCGCGGTGTGCACTCCGACGAGCGCCGGCCCCGCGGTGAAGCCGCTGATGCGCATCACGACGCGGCCAAGCAGTCCGCCGACCACGACGCCTGCGAGCACTCCGGCTAGCGACGCTGTGCCGAGGTGACGCGCGACTGCGATCCAAGTGGCCACCGCGCCACTGTACGCAGGATGCCACCGCCTCGAGCTTCGAGTGCACGCCTAGCTTCTAGCGCTCGTCGCGAGCACGTGATCCTGCAAGGGCCGGCCGTACGTCTGACGAGTCCTCGTGCGGAGGTAAGTGTCTATGGTCCGCCCGTCCGCGACCGGCCTCGCGACCGCCTTTTACCGTCTGTATCTCCTCGAGTCGCTCGCGTCGACGACCGCGCGGCCGGCGACGCTGCTCGCGGCGATCTCCGCGGAGCGCCTTCCGCTCGCGAGCGGCGCGTTCGGTCGCGCGCTGCAATCCCTGCTCGAAGGCGGCCAACTCGTTCCTGCGCCGGAGGCGGCGGTCGCCCTCACGCCCCTCGGCGCGGCGGAGCGCCTCTCCGAACGGGAACGCTGGCGGGCGGTCGTTCCCACCGTCCTCCGCCTCATTGCGGAGCCTGAGCCTGGACCGCGACCTGCGCCGGTGCTCGCGGAAGCGCCGCCGGTCGCGTATCGCGCCGCGGCCGTCGCCGAGTCATATCTCGATCGCGTGCTCGTCGCCGCGCTGCGGGAGCGCGTGGCCGATGCCCGCGACGGGGGCCGCGCGTTCTCGCTCGTTCTGGGCGTCGCCGATGTCGACGCATCGTACGAGGCAACGCGGCGCGCGATCGTCCATCGCTGCATCCGCGCGACGCTGGGCGGCGCGTCGACGCTCTTCGGTGGAGACGCGAGTGCCTTCCGCTACGGCGACTGCGGCGTCGCACTGGTCGCGCCGATCGTCGGCGACGAAGGCCGTGGCACGCGGATCGCGACGCTGCTCCGGTCGCGACTCGATGAGCTGCTGCGAACGATGACGATGAGCGTGCGCGCCTTCACGGGCGCACGCTGGCACGTTCGTGTGGGTCATGCCACCTGGAGCCCGGATCTCGTGACCACCGGTGCGGTGCTGCGCATAGCGCAGGACGCGCTCGCGCGCGACGACGGCGAGAGGCGGCCGGCAGCCTAGTCGATAGTCGGGCCGCGCTCGCCGCAGCTCGGTGCGGAGACACGCAGCGAGGGTACGCGATCACACGCCGGAGACGTCCTCCGACCACGAGCGGTATTCGGCGCCGTCACGCAACGCGCGGCCCTGGCGCTGCGCCGCGCGCCACACCGGGCACGCGAATGCGAAATGCACCTGGCAGACGATCTCGGGTCGCTCGCGCGGCACCACGCCCGCGCGACGGAGCGCGAAGTAGACGTGACATAGCGGGAGTCCAGTGATGTTCGCGAGGCATCCCTCGTACGACTCGACGATCCGCCGTCCCTCTCCCTGGATGGCGTAGGCGCCGGCCTTGTCGAGCGGCTCGCGCGTAGCGACGTAGCGCTCGATCTGGCGCAGCGAAAGGTCGCGCAGCGTCACGCGCGAGCGCACGGCGAACTGCCATCGCGCGCCGCTTGCGGCGACGACCACGACGTCGGTGCGCACCTCATGCTTGCGGCCGGCCAGTGTGGCCAGCATCGCGATGGCGTGCGACTCGTCTACCGGTTTTCCTATGCGTTCGCCGTCGAAGCCGATCTCGGTGTCCGCGGCAAGAGTCACGTCGCCTGATCTCGCGACGGCGTCGGCTTTCGCGCCAGCGGGAGAGGCGAAGCGCGCCTCGTCGACGTTCGGCAGCGTCGACTCGAACGGGATCTGCAGCAGTCGGAGGAGCTCGATGCGGCGTGGCGACGAGGACGCGAGACGCAGCACCTACGCAGGGTAGGCCGGGACCTGGATCTCGCGCCTGGCGAGCACGTCGGCCGTGTCGCCGACCTCGAGGACCACCCCGTGGCCGTACAGCACGACCGTGTCGGCCAAGCGTCGGACGTCGGCGACATCGTGGGTGACGAGGATCATCGGAACCTGCGTGCGCGCATGGATGGCGCGCAGCTGTCCGCGCAGGTGGTCGCGGACGAACGAATCGATAGCGGCAAAGGGCTCGTCGAGAAGGACGAGGTCCGGACCGGGTGCGAGGGCCCGCGCGAGCGCGACGCGCTGCTGCTGGCCCCCGGAGAGCTGGTGCGGACGTCGGTCCGCGAATCCCGCCAGGCCGACCATCTCGAGAAGCTCCTTCACGCGTACCGACCGATCCGTCGGCGAGTGATCGTGCAGCCCATACGCGATGTTCGCGGCGGCGCTGAGATGCGGGAAGAGCGCGTAATGCTGGAAGACGTAGCCGATGCGCCTCTCGCGCGTCGCGAGATCGACGCCCACGGCGCCGTCGTACAGAACGCGCTCTCCGAGCACCACGCGGCCGCGATCCGGCCTGAGCAGACCCGCGACGCAGCGAAGCGTGAGCGTCTTGCCGGATCCGGACGGGCCGAACAGTGCGGTGATCCCAGCCGGCGCGGCGAAGGCGACGTTCAGGTGGAACGAGCCGAGGGTGCGCTGCACATCCACGGCGATGATCACCAGCGAGCTCCTCGCCCGACGCGCGCGAGCAGGAACAGCACGGCACCCGCAACGATGCCAAGCGCGAGCGCCATGGAGGTGGCCTGCTCGAGCCGACCCGCCTGCACGGCGTCGTAGATCGCGATGCTCGCGGTCTGCGTGCGCCCCGGGATGTTGCCCGCGAGCATCAGCGTCGCGCCGAACTCGCCGATCGCGCGTGCAAAGCAGAGAGCGATGCCGGCGGCGATCCCTCGCCACGCGAGTGGAGCCGTGACGGTCAGGAAGATGGCGAACTCGCGGCGGCCGAGGGTGCGCGCGGCCTCCTCATAAGCGGCGTCGAGCTGTTCGAAGCCGCCCTGCGCCGCCCGTATGAGAAACGGTGTCGCGGCGACGAACGCCGCGACGACCGCCGCGGCAGGCGTGAACACCAGACCCTCGCCGAACAGTGCCTGTATGGCGGGATCGACTGGACCCTGCCGGCCCAGCAGGACAAGCAATCCATAGCCCAGTACCGTCGGTGGCAAGACCATCGGAAGGACGATCAGAACCGAGATGACATCGCGACCGGGAAAGCTCTTCCGCGCGAGAACCCAGGCCAGTGGCACACCGACAGCGATCCCGAGCGCGGTGGCCACCGCTGCGACCCGCAGCGAGAGCGCGAGCGGTGCCAGATCCACGTTAGCCTTCGCCGGGAAGCGTGAACCCGTACTTCTTCATGATCGGCCGTCCGATGGGACCATTCACGAAAGCAAGGAAATCGCGCGCCGTTGTGGACTGACGCGTGCGCGCGAGCACTGCGGCGGACTGCACGATCGGGTCGTGGAGCGCAGCGTCGATGACGGAGTAGCGGGTCCCGGGCGTTCCGATGGCCAACGAGAGTGCGACGACGCCGGCGTCCGCGTTCCCTGTCCTTACGAACTGAAACGTCTGTGAGACGTTCTCGCCGAGCACGAGCCTTGGCTGAAGCGTCGGCCACAGGCCGACGCGCATCATCGCATCGCGCGCCGCGCGGCCGTACGGCGCGTGATCCGGACTCGCGATGGCGACCCTGCGAACGTCCGAGCGAGCGAGGTCCGCGAGCGTCGTGACCGGCGGGAGCCCGGCGCGTTCGACGAGCACGATCCTTCCGATCGCGTAGAGCTGACGGGTGCCCGCAAAGACGAGGGCTTTCTGCTCCAGCCCGATGAGGTAGGCCTCGTCCGCGGCGAAGAACACGTCGGCAGGCGCTCCGTTCGCGATCTGTTGGCTGAGCGTGCCGGTCGATCCAACGCTGATCGTCGGCGTCGGATGACCGGCGGCAGCGAACGCGTTCGACACCTCCGCAAGAGCGAATTGGAGATCGGAGGCGGCGAAGACGATGAGCGCGCTCTCGGATGATGGCGACGTACTGGGAATGACTGTGCTGGGCGCGGCTCGGCCACAACCAGCGAGGACCAGGGTGGCCGCGATGAGGACCAGCGACCCGCGCATCTAGGCTCCCGCTTACTCGCGATCGCTCGACGAGCGGGCGCGCCGCACGATCTCCACGACCACGTTCGTCGACTTCACCGCGCACACGACGGCGACC
>JANNUM010000025.1:0-7716 GCA_031395235.1 Chloroflexota bacterium | reverse complement strand
CAGATCCTTCTTTCACCGGGCCAGCCGTGGATCCACGTCGTCCCGAACGAGATGAAGGTGACGTCGCAGTAGTCGCGCAGCGCTGAGATAAACAGAAGGGCCGCCTTTCGGCGGCCCTTCTGCATTCGGTGTGCGTGTTGGCTAGAGGTACCTTCCGAACGTTGCGCTGATCCAGTCGAGGTTCCAGCTGCGGTCCAGGCGGTACACGCCGCCGGTGCCTGCGCAGGTGGTATTGAGGCCGTACGAGCTGACGCCGACGATGACGTTCGAGCGCCCGACGAAGTTGGCATCGTGATCTTCTACGGCCCGCGACCATCGAGGCAAGCGATCCGAGATCCCTCCCGAGCCGCGCCAGCTGAAACGCGTGCCGCGTGTGCTCGCGTCGTCGTTCCGCCGAGTCCCACTGGGAACCTTGCCGTCCCCAGGCGCCACCCGGTTCGCTCGCGAACGAACGGTCATCGGACCTCGCGCCGCAGAGTCTTAGGTCTCGGCCACCACTTCATCCGGAGGTCGGACGAGCGTAGTGAGCCGCGGCAGCGGCGAGAACAACAGGAATACGACGCCGCAGGCGCCGCCGAGCCACGCGATGGCGATCGCGGTGCGGACCCCGAGGCTCTCCGCGATGACCGCGGCGACGATCGCACCGAGCGGCGCGACCCCGTGACTCAGCACGTCCATCGTGGCGTTCACGCGACCGAGCAACCGATCGGGGACCACAGCTTGGCGCAGCGTGACCCGCGCAATCCCCTCGATCGTCGCGAGCCCGTCACCGATGAGCTGCGGCAGGAACACCATCAGCGTCGCGATGAACAGTGGTCCGGTCGCGAGCGGGGTCAGGATCCCGATCGCCGAGCTCGCGATGAACATCACGACGATCGCGCGACCGATGCCGATACGGCGGATGGCACGGCCGGCAAGCACGGATCCGGCGAGCGATCCCACGCCGCCGGCAGAGATGACCACGCCGAGCAGGAAGGGCGTGAGGCCGAGGTCGTTGAGCAGGTAGAGGCTGTACAGCGCGGCATAGAACGAGCCAAAGAAGTGTGAGGTCACCGAGCTCGCCGCCATCGGGAACACCAGGGCGTGGCGCCGCACCACCGAGAGACCTTCGACGATCTCTCGTGCCATCGCGACGCGAAGATGCGGGGAATGCGAGGCCTCGCGGGCGCGGATCAGGATGAGCGAGATCGCGGAGACGACGAATGAGACGGCGTCGATGAGGATCGCGAACGGCGCGCTCACGATCTGCACGAGCGCGCCCGCGAGTCCGGGCGCACCGATCTCCCCGATCGACGAGCTTATGGCGAGCTTGCTGTTGCCTTCGACCAAGCGGTCTCTGCCCACGAGCGACGGCAGGTACGCGAGGTACGCGGAATCGAACAGCGTGCCGAGCGCGGCCTCGACGAACGCGACGACGTAGAGCTGCTCGATGCGGAGAAGACCGAACGCGTAGGCGACCGGGATCCAGAAGAGCAGAGCCGCGCGGATGAGGTCGGTCCAGATGAGCACCGGGCGGCGCGGCAGGCGGTCCACCCACGCGCCGGCGAAGAGGCCCACCAGAAGCACGGCGGTCGAGGCCGCGACGACTAGGGCGGCCATCTCGCGTGGACCCGCCCCGAGGACGAGGAGTCCGACGAGGGGTACGGCCGTTCGGGTGACGACCGAGCCGAACTCGGAGATCGTCTGACCCGTCCACAGCTTCAGGAAATCGGCGTGCCGCCATAGCGACGCAGTTGACACGGCGAGGCGAGCGTACCGTCGCCGGGGGGCGCCCGTTCTGGCGCGGGCCGACGCTCCGGCCTACGCCGGTGCCGCAGATCACGCTTCAGGCCGGCGTGCGCGCGACAGCGCTGCCGAAGATCACGATCGCGCACGTCAGCTAGACGCTCGCGCCGATAGGCTTAGCGAGCGATGGACGACCTCACGTTCTGGTTCCTCGCGCGGATAACCGGCCTGACCGCGTTCGCGGTGCTGTCGCTCGCAGTGCTCTCGGGCGAGGCGCTGCGGACCTCGGTGCTCGACTTCCTCGCGTCGAACCGCGCGATCCGCAAGCTGCACGACTTCACCACGCCGCTATGGCTGCCGCTCGTCTTCGCGCACGTCATCGCGCTGCTGCTCGACAAGACAGCGCAGATCCGTCCGATCGACGTCGTCGTGCCGTTCGTCAATCCCTACGCGCCGTACTTCCTCCCCATCGGGCTCGGGACCATCGCGTTCGACATCATCATGGTCGTCACGGTCACGAGCTGGCTCAAGCGCCGCATGAACAACACGCTCTGGACGTGGATCCACCGCACGAGCTACATCGCCTTCGTCGCGATCTTCTTCCATGCGGCGCAGTCCGGCACGGACTTCGGGGCGCCGCTCGTCTCCGCCCTCGCCTGGTCGACCGCCGCGGCGCTCGCGATCATCGGCGTCACGCGCATCGTGTTCGGCCGCCTGCCGGCTTAGTCGGGTAGCCTTTCCGCACCGATGACCATCAAGCCACTCGGCCACGTCGACGCCGCCCAGGCAGAGTGGAACGACGAGATGTACGCGGAGCACCCCACGCCTTACGTGCGCGGCCTCTCGCGGCGGATCGAACTCGCACGAGTGCATTCCGTACTCGACCTCGCACGCATCACACGTGCTGACGCGGTCCTCGAGGTCGGCTGCGAGGCGGGCGGGCTGCTCGTGGCACTCCCCTCGACCCGGCGGGTCGTGGGGGTCGACATCTCGCTCCGTGCGCTGCGCGATGCCGAGGTGCGGCTGCGCGGACGGCTGGTGGAGCTGTATCAGGTCGACGCGGAGCGCGGTCTCCCTTTCCAAAGGGGCGAGTTCGACGTGGTGCTGTGCTCGGAAATGCTCGAGCACACGAAAGACCCAGCCGCAGTGCTCGGACATATCCGCGCGCTCTGCACGCCCGATACGCGCGTGGTGTTGTCCGTGCCGATCGAGGCGCCAAAGGTCCGCGCGAAAGCGCTACTGCGACGCCTCGGGCTCCTCCGGCTCGTCGCAGGCAACGTCGAGCAACATCAGAGCGAGTGGCACGTTCACGCCTTCTCTCCGGAGATGCTGAACAAGCTCCTTGACGGCGCATTCGAGATCGTCGCGCGACGGACCACGTGGTTCGTGCATTACGTCGTTCTCCTTCGCGCTCGCGCGTGATCGTCCGGCACGCCGGCGACGTCGAGCGCGCGCGGCGCGCATTCCAGACCCGCCGCGGCGCGAACCTCAGATACGTGCTCCGCAAGCGCCTTGGCTGGATGCAGCGGTACCTCGGTCCGGAGACGCACGCTGTCGAGCTCGGCTGCGGCGCAGGTTTCTCCGAATACTTCCTTAGCGCCGGCACCCTCGAGCTCACCGACACGGAGCCACGGCCGTGGGTCAAACGCGTCGTCGATGCGCTGGCCATGCCGTATGCCGACGCGAGCGTCGACGTACTCATCGCTAACAACGTCCTTCACCACCTCGCGTATCCGGACCGCTTCTTCCGCGAGGCTGGGCGCGTCCTCAGCGCAGGCGGACACCTTCTTATCCAGGAATGCGACTGCTCCCTCGCGACGCGCCTCGCGATCCGACTCACCGGGCATGAGTCGTACGACCTGGGCGCTGATCCGTTCGATCCCACTCAGCCGTGCAACGACCCTGCCGATCCGTGGAGCGCGAACTGCGCGATCCCTAATCTGCTGTTCGATCGCCCCGAGCGATTCCTCGCAACGTACCCGCAGTTCACGATCGTCGAGACAAGACGCTCGGAGTTCCTCATCCACTTCAACTCCGGCGGCATCAGCTCCGAGGGGCCATACCTCCCACTTCCCGAGCTCGCGCTGCGGGTTCTCGACGCGATCGACATTGTCCTCGTCGGAGTAGCGCCCGGAGTGTTCGCGAGTCAGCGCCGCGTCGTCCTACGGCGCTCGTAGTCGATACACGGGCCAACCGGTCCCGGGCAGCGCACCTGCATGTTCGTAACGAGCCTCGACGAAATCGATGACCCGCTCTGTCTCCGGGGGTACCGCGTACTGCGACTCGGGCGACGTCCAGGACCGGAACGCGGCGCGGTCCAGCGGCGGCGTCACGAAGCTGCCGGCGGAAGCGTCGACGATCAAGATCGGGCGCCCCCTCTCGAGAGCGCCAAGCAGCTCGTCGATTCGCGTCTGCTCCGCGTAGCCGCGCGTGAAGAGCGGAGCGTACTGATAGATGAAGCGAGTCGGTGCGCGCCGGTCCGCGAGCACCAGGACCTCGGTGCGCGAACCCCAGATGAAGACGGTGTCGCTGGAGCGGCTGTTGGCGGCGAGGTAGGACGCGGCGGCTCGCAGCGAGCCGTCGTCGCCGATCGTGACCAGGCGCGCGATGAGTAGGGCCGGCAGCATACTCATCAGGACCAGCGTGAACACGATCAGTGGACGTGTAACGCGGGCCGGGAGGCGTAGATCCATCTCTCGCGCGGCGAAGGCCACGAGCACGGCCATCGACGGGAGCCACGCGAGGTAGTAGTAGTAGTACGCGCGGCCCGAGGTGGAAAGAAGCATCTCGATGGGAAGCGCGACCAGCGCGACCGCCAGCAAGGGGTTCGCTGGCGCTTTACGACGCACCGTCGCATAAAGCCACGCGCCCAATGCGACCGCCGCGAGGCCCGACGGGAGCGTGAGCCGAATGCCTTGCGGGATCGCCGACAGTCGGTCGGCGAACGGTGCGAAGGTGGCATAGGCGGCGTTGTATCGGAGCACCTGATCCACCGCATCGCCGAGCGCCGCGCGCGTCTGCAGCGCGACCGCAGCCGTGACAAAGACGACGACCGCGCCCATCGTGAGCGCGAGCGGCATCGCGAGCGCGGAGCGCAACGACCGTCGCGCGCGCCACGCCGCGACGATCGCGTAAGCCACGGGGATACCGATGAGCGTCGGCTTCGCGAGGCAGGCAACGCCGGCGAACATGCCAGCGGCGACGTGCCGCGGCGTGACACGCTCCAGCGGGACCGTCGCGACGATGAGGAGCGTCATGAACTGGAACGGCAGGCCGAGCAGCTCAGCGAAGCTGGTCTGCCGGCCTACGTCGAGAAAGAGCCTCGGCGCGGCGAGGAGCCACGCGATCGAGCCCGCGAGCGCCGCGCGCCGCCCGAAGCTGCGCTCCATCGCGACGTAGCCGGCGAATGCGGCGACGAGGAGCGCGAGGACCTGCAGCGCCCAGATGCCCTCGCGTCCAGCTAGGGCGAGACCGAGAGCGTTGACGGCGTAGACCAGGGGTGGCTTGTGGTCCCATACATCGCGGTACGGCGCTCCGCCCTCGAGGATCCGATCCGCGACGTAGAAGAACACGCCCGCGTCCTCACCCGGCACGCGACCCGCGGGGTGATTGGGTACCGCGACGGCAAGCGCGACCGCCGCGAGCAGGCCGTACGCCGCGAGCTGTGCGCGCATCAGCGCACAGGTTCGCGCATTCTGTCCTGACATGCGCAAACGTGTCGCCATCGTGGGGGCTGGCGTCACCGGCCTGGTCGCCGGCCGCGAGCTCGCGCGCCGCGGACATCCTGTGACGCTGTACGAGAGGTGGCCCGACGTCGCCGGCCAGGCGAGCGCGTTCGACCTGGGCGGCGGGCTGTGGATCGACCGTTACTACCACCACCTGTTCCAGAGCGACAGCGACATGATCGCGCTGCACGACGAGCTGCTGCCCGGCGAGCTCGAGTGGCACACGTCGTCGGTCGGGATCTGGGCGCGCGGTCGGGTGTGGCCGTTCGTGAGCCCGCTCGATCTGCTCCGCTACCGCCCGCTGCCGCTCGTCGACCGACTTCGGCTCGGCTACTCGGTGCTGCGGCTCACGGCGCGGACCGACTGGGAGCGCATGGACGACATCGGCGCACTCGATTGGCTGCGCGACGCCTCGGGCGAACGCGCTCTCGAGTCGGTGTGGACACCGCTCATGCTCGGGAAGTTCGGCGCCGACAGCGAACGAGTGCCGCTCGCCTGGCTCTGGTCGAAGTTCCGTTTGCGCCGCAAGCTCCGCGGCAGCGGCGCCACGAAGGAGCAGCTCGGCTACCCGCGCGGATCGTTCCGCGCGATCTGTCAGGGGCTTGCCGCCGAGATCCGCAAGCTGGGCGGCGAGATCGTCGTCGACCGTGAGGTCCTGCGCGTCACCGAGGACGGCGCCACCCAGCGGGACGGCGCCCGTTATCTACTGCACTGCGCGGGCCCGGGCGCGTTCCGTCGACGCGCCGGCGAGGCGCCGGTGGAGTCCGCGCTCGAAGGTCGCGCCGACGTGGTCCTGTTCACGACCCCGACGTTCGTCACGCGCCGTCTCACCGAGTGGCCCGCCGATTACGCGCGGCGCCTCGACGACTGGACCTACGAGACCGCGGTCGTCCTGCTGCTCGAGCTGCGCCGTCCGTACAGCCCGACCTACTGGACGAACATCGCCGACACCAACGTGCCATTTCTCGGTCTCGTCGAGCACACCAACCTCGTGCCGGCGGAGCGGTATCCGGCGCGCTACCTGTACGTATCCAATTACGTCGCGGGTGGCGACCCGCTGACTCGCATGAACACCGAGGAGCTCTTGCACCACTACCTCGACGCGCTCGGCCAGATGAACCCGCGGTTCGACCAACACGACGTGCTCCGTTACTGGTCCTTTCGCGAAGAGGCCGCCCAGCCGGTCCCGCGCGTCGGCAACCGGCACCGCATCCTTCCCTTCGCGTCGCCGCGGCGCGGCCTGTACCTGGCCAACACGACGCAGATCTATCCCGAGGACCGCGGCACCAACTACAGCGCGCGCCTGGGTCGCGAGGTCGCGGAGCAGATCGCCGCGGACGGCTAGCGTCAGGTCGGCGGCCCCGCCGGATCGCGGAAGCTGACGTGAGGGCCGTCACCGATCGCGAAACGGAGCTCGCGTCCGTCGCGCAACCGGATCCAGGCCTCGCCCTTCCCCTGCGCGAGACGCCCGAGCCATGCGCGCGCGCCCTCGGGCTCCGGACCGAAGGAGACGACGTCCTTCTCGGCCACCGTGAGCGTGCGCGGCTCGTCACCCAACGTGATGTCAGCGCCGTCCGGTGTGAGGCGGATGCGTTTCAGCTCGCTGCGCTGGAAGCCGAGTACGGTCTCATCGACGAGACGGATCACCCAACGACCTTGATCCGACGCCGATACCGCGCCAAGCCAGGGCCGGAATCCGCTGATCTCCGGCCCGTACGCCACGACCTCATCGAGCTCGACCTCGATCGGTTCATCTGCGGGAAAGCGGAGTCGAGCACGTGTCACGCGATGAACGCTAGAGCGTGCGACACTTTGAAGTCTCTTGAGCACACCCGAGGCCTACGGCGCTGAGCCCATAGACGAAGCCCCGTTCTCCTGGCGCGCCGTCCTCGAGATCGTCCAGGCGCTCGCGCTCGCGGTCATCATCTCGGTCGTCCTGAACCTGTTCGTGGTGCAGGTGACGGAGGTGCGCCAGCGCAGCATGGAGCCGACGCTGCTCCAGAACGACCGCGTGCTCGTCAGCAAGGTCGACTACCGCTTCGTGTCGCCGCAGCCCGGCGACATCGTCGTGTTCAACCCGACCATCGACACGCAGATCCCCTATGTGAAACGCATCGTCGCCGTGGCCGGCGAGACGGTCGAGCTGCGTGACGGGAATCTCTGGGTCGACGGGCGGCTGCGCTTCTTCCCGCAGGCGCGCGGCAGCACGCTGCCGCAGATCCCGGACATCAAGTACCCCTTCAAGGTGCCGGACGGCTCTTTCTTC
>JANNUM010000252.1:0-1706 GCA_031395235.1 Chloroflexota bacterium | reverse complement strand
TCTCGATGTCGTCGATGAGCTCGCTGATCTGCTGCGCCGCGAGGCCCTTCGAGGCGCCCTTCTCGATCGCGCTCAAGAGTTTGCGGCGGTCGAACTCCTGCTTCGAGCCGTCACGCTTCGAGACCTGGATGCGCGCGGATTCCGCACGCTCCTGTGTCGTGAAGCGTCCGCTGCAGCCGTCGCAGGCGCGGCGGCGGCGGATCGCGCTGCCCTCGTCCGCCTCCCGCGAATCGATCACGCGCGTGTCGGCCCGGTTGCAGGTGGGGCAGCGCACGACCACAAGATATGGGATGGCCGCGCACCAGCGCTAGGACCGGCGCTGGCTGAGCGTGCCAGATTGCTCGGGCTGGGCTCAGCGCCGGCGCAGGAAGCTCGGGACCTCCAGGTCATTCGGGTCGTAGGTCTTCTGGTCCGCGGTCGCGTGCTCCGCCTTCGCGTCGGCTCCGGTCGTCACCGACATTCCAGCGGCGACGGCCTGACGCTCGGTCTGGCGGGACTCGATCTGGCGGCGGTAGATCGGCTGCTCGATGCGCTTGAGCGGCCGCGTCGTGTCAAAGCCGGTCGCGATGACGCTGATCTTCACGTCGCTGCCCATGCGCTCGTCGATGACCGCGCCGAAGATGATGTTCGCCTCCGGGTCGGCGGCCGCGTGGATGATCTCGGCCGCCTCGTTCACCTCGAAGAGCGTGAGGTCGGGACCGCCGGTGATCGTGAAGAGCACGCCGCGCGCGCCGTCAATGGACTGCTCGAGGAGCGGCGACATGATCGCCTGACGCGCCGCGTCAGCCGCTCGCGCTTCGCCGGCGCCGTGGCCGATGCCCATGAGCGCGCTACCGGCGTTCGTCATGATCGTCTTCACGTCGGCGAAGTCCAGGTTGATGAGGCCGGGCACCGTGATGAGGTCGCTGATGCCCTGCACGCCCTGACGGAGGACGTCGTCGACGATGCGGAACGCATCGACCATGCTCGTCTTCTTCTCGACGACCTGGAGCAGCCGGTCGTTCGGGATCGTGATGAGTGTGTCGACCTTGTCGACGAGCTCCTGGATCCCCTGCTCCGCGAGGAGCCGGCGCTTCGCGCCCTCGAACCCGAAGGGCTTCGTGACGACCGCGACGGTGAGCGCGCCGATGTCCTTCGCGATCTCCGCGATGATCGGCGCCGCGCCCGTCCCGGTGCCGCCGCCCATGCCGGCGGTGATGAAGATCATGTCGGCTTCCTTGAGCGCCTCGTAGAGCTTCTCGCTGTCGTCCTCGGCGCATTTGCGCCCGACGGACGGATCGGCGCCCGCGCCGAGACCGCGCGTGATCTTGTCGCCGATGCGGAGCTTGTGTGGGGCATCCGAGAGGAGGAGCGCCTGAGCGTCGGTGTTCACGGCGATGAACTCGACGCCCATGAGCTCGGCTCGGATCATGCGGTTGACGGCGTTCGAGCCGCCGCCGCCGACGCCCACCACCTTGATGAGCGCGAAGTTCTCGATGTCCGAACGTAGCGGCATGAGAGGGGCAGCCTCCTTCTGACGGATTCCATGCCGCTGCCCCTCCCCCGAGCTTTGAGCATGGGGTTATTCAGTTGCTAGCGACTATACCCCGCCCAGGCTGCAATGGAACATGCTCCGAGCGTTCGGCCCCCGTCGCATCTAGGGCATGAGGCCACGGAAGAGCCTGCTGAGCCGCGCGCCGAGGCCCTCGCCCGGCGCGCGCCCGCGG
>JANNUM010000250.1:0-14110 GCA_031395235.1 Chloroflexota bacterium | reverse complement strand
GGCTCTCACGCGGCCCGCGCCTCGCGAGGGTCGAGCATGTGGACCGGTCGGATCTGGCTGGCGAGCGGCGCTACCGGGACTTCACCGTCGCGTACGCGGCGCCGGAATGAGCTAGCGGCGCCGCTTCTTCTTCCGCCGCTCCGGCTGAGGGAAGTAACGCTGCCGTCGGCGCTCGCGCTCCCAGGCTGCCTCCTGCGGCGGTAGCACGTAGAGATACATGAAGGCGAGCGCCGCGATGTTGGCTGTGATCGTGACGCCGATGACCCAGAACGGGAGCTTCGCGATTATCCAGACGAGGAGCACGATGAGGAACACGATGTTCGTCCAGAATGCCCATTGTTTCAGTGCGTTCTCGGCCGGCGGCGCCGCGCCGCGGCGGCGCCAGTTGTACCAAACGATGTTCGCGGCGAGCGAGATCGCGACCGCATAGACGGCGGGCCAATAGAACCGCGACTCGGTGTTGAAAGGCTGAAAAAAACGGTCAACGAAGTGACCGAGGTCGAACGGCACGGTCCGGCTATGCTAGCGACCGCCAGCGCGATTGACAGGGAGACACCGTGCGAGCACTCCTCTCAGCTTCT
This sequence comes from Chloroflexota bacterium, assembly GCA_031395235.1. GTDB lineage: Bacteria > Chloroflexota > Limnocylindria > P2-11E > P2-11E > CF-39. The sequence goes on along the minus strand of JANNUM010000250.1, from coordinate 13,529 downwards.
GATACGACCGGTCTTGTCGCGTTCGCGCGCGGTCTGCGCGAGCTTGGCTGGGATCTGATCGCGACCGATGGCACGCGCGCCGCGCTCGCCATGGAGGGTGTGGACTCGAAAGCCGTCGAGGAGCAGACCGGCTCGCCGGTGCTGCTCGGCGGGCGCGTGAAGACGCTGCATCCGCGCATCCACGCGGCGCTCCTGGCGCGGCGGGACGACGAGACGCACCGCGCGGAGCTCGCGCGCGAAGGCATCGAGCCGATCGACCTCGTCGCAGTGAACCTGTATCCCTACGCGAAGGCCGCGGCTGCCGGCAAGCGCGGGCTGGAGCTGCAGGATCAGATCGACATCGGCGGCGCGACCCTACTGCGCGCCGCGGCGAAGAACTATCAGGATGTCGTGGTCATCGCACGACCGGACCGTTACGCGGCGGTGCTCGACGAGCTCAAGGGCCGCGGCAACGTATCGCTCGAGACGCGTCGGCTCCTCGCGGCTGAGGCGTTCTCGCATACCGCGGCTTACGACGCCACGATCGCGTCACGCTTCGTGGGCGAGGCCGGCATCCAGTTCCCCGACGACATGACGCTCTCGCTGCGCAAGGTGCGCGACTTGCGCTACGGGGAGAACCCGCATCAGCAAGCCGCGTTCTACGCGATCCGCGGTGAGGAGAGCGGCGCGATGGTCTCGATGGAGCAGATCCACGGACGCGCGGCGAGCTTCAACAACGTGCTCGACATCAACGCGGCCTGGCGCATCGTGTCCGACTTCACGCAGCCGACCGTCGCGATCGTGAAGCATCAGAACCCCTCGGGCATCGCGTCGGAGAGCGAGATCACGAAGGCCTACCAGCGCGCGTTCATGGCCGACTCGGTCTCGGCGTTCGGCGGCATCGTCGGCGCGAACCGCCCGGTGACGCGCGAGCTCGCGGAGGCGATGCAGGACACGTTCTATGAGGCGATCATCGCGCCGGGCTTCGACGACGATGCCCTGCCGCTCCTCCGCCAGCGCAAGAACCTCGAGATCCTGGCGGTGCCGAACGCGCTCGTTGACGGTCGCCGCCTCCGGCGCCCCAACGAGCACGCTCTCGATCTGAAGAAGGTCGCCGGCGGTGTTCTGGTGCAGACGCCAGACGAGTCCGTCACGGAGGAAGGGAACTTCAAGGTCGTCACCGAGCGCACCCCGACCCTCGAAGAGCTCACCGACCTGCTCTTCGCGTGGCGCTGCGTGCGCCACGTCACGTCGAACGCCATCGTTCTCGTGAAGGGTCTCGCGAGCGTGGGCGTGGGCCCGGGTCAACTCTCGCGCGTGGTGGCCGTCGAGGTCGCCGTCCGCAAGGCCGGCGAGAACGCGCGCCTTGCCGTCATGGCCTCCGACGCGTACTTCCCGTTCCCGGACGGCATCGAGGTCGCCGCGCGGGCTGGCGTGACCGCGATCATCCAGCCCGGTGGGTCGCTGCGCGACGCGATGATGATCGAGACGGCGAACAAGCACCGCATGGCGATGCTGTTCACGGGCAGGCGGCACTTCAAGCACTAGGCGCCGTCGACACGAGGTGCGCGCCCTGGCGGCTAGCCCAGCTCGATGTAGCGGAAGGCCTCGGCGGCCGGGAGGTTCCAAGCGGCACCGATGCTCTTCGCCCAGGTGCGCATGCGTTTGGGGAACTCGGTGCGACCGCCGAGCTGCGAGCGGTGCGACTGGAGCGCTTTGATCTTCTTGTCGAGCGTTCCGCTGATGTCGAACCACACGTTCGGCTCGCGCGTGCCGAAGAGGAGCACTCGGGCGACGCGATGCTTCTCCAGCTTCCCGCCGCCCAGCTGGTCGGGAAAGAAGAGGTGATCGCGTGCCGCGATCACGCCGTCCAGCCCCGACCACCCCGCGACCCGATGATCGGGGTGCACCTGGTAGTGACCCCACGGATCGTTGGTGAAGACAAGGTCGGGCTTGTGCTCACGTATCGCGCGGCAGACCTCTTCGCGCAGCGCCATCGTCCGCTCGAGCTCCCCGTCGTGGTGTCTCAGGAACACGAAGTCCTTCACGCCGATCGCCTCACCGGCGGCTCGCTGCTCCCTCTCGCGTAATCGCGCGAGCGTCACCGGCGTCATCTTCGGATCGTGCGTGCCTTTGTCCCCGCTGGTGAGAAGGCAGTACGTCGCGTGTGTTCCACGCTCGATGAAACTTGCGAGGGTTCCCGAGCACCCAAAATCCACGTCATCGGGGTGCGCGACCACAGCCATGGCGCGTTTCGGGATCGCGAATGCTTCAGCCACTCCTACACCTCCAGTGCGGGTGACGATGCCAGAACAGAGTCGTAAAGGGCGACGACCTTCTCACCGACGCTCTGCCACGTGAAGTGTTCGGCGCGATCGCGCGCTCCGTGCGCGAGGTGCATCCGTAGGCGGTGGTCCGTGAGCACCTGCTCGATCGCATCCGCCAGCGCCTGATCGTCGCCGGCCGGTACGAGAAGGCCGGACTCGCCGTGCTCGATGAGCGTCTGCAGGCCGCCGACCCGCGTGCCGACGACGGGTGTGCCGCACGCCATCGCTTCGAGGGCGACGAGACCGAATGACTCGGTGAGCGACGGGACGGCGCAGACGTCGGCCGCCGCGTAATAGAGCGCGAGCGTCTCCTGGTCGAGCGAGCCGACGAAGTTCACGTTCGCCTCCAAGCGGTGCTCGTGCACCAAGCGACGCAGCTCCTTGATCTTCTCGGTCTCCGGTGCGTCGTCCTCTGGATCGAGCGCACCGCCGACGACGAGGAGGCAGACGTCGCTCCGCAGGTCGGACCGGCGGAAGAACAGCAGGCCGAGAGCGCGCAGCAGGACGTCGATCCCCTTGATCTGCTCGATGCGACCGACGAACAGAACGATGCGCTCGCACTGGTCGCGACCGAGCCGTTCGCGCGCGTCCGACTGCCGCATCGGACGGAACAGCGTCGGATCGACGCCGCACGGGATGATGTGGACCTTCTCGGGATCAGCGCCGTAGAGGTCGCGCAGCTCGGCGAGCTCGATCTCGCTCGCCGCCACGAGCGCCGCCGACTCCTGGACCGCCTGACGCTCGATGGTGACGCGCACGTCGCTCTCGCCGTCGACGTCCTCGTCCATCACCTCGCGCTTCACGAGACCGAGCGTGTGGTACATCTGGATGCGCGGCACCGACCAGCGCGCTGCAAGGCTGCGCGCGACGCTGGCGGAGAGCCAGTAATGCGCGTGGATGAGGTCGTACGACCGACCCTCGGCCTTGGCGTGCTCGTCGAGCTTGACGGTGAACTCGTCGAGGTGGTCGTACACGTCCATCTTCGGCCAGTACCCGATCGGTCCCGACTCGATATGGATCACGCGCGCGTTCTGGCCGAGCTGTTGGATGCGCGGGTCGTACTTCTCGCGCCAGCGTGTGAAGACGTCCACCTCGACGCCGCGCTGCCCGAGCTCGCGCGCGAGCTCGCGAACGTAGACGTTCATGCCGCCCGAATCCCGACCACCGAGCTTCGCGAGCGGGCAGGCGTGGACCGAGAGCATCGCGATGCGGCGAGTCAAGCGCGCACCGCCTCGAGCCGCCCGAGCCAGCGATCCGTCGCGCCGAGGTCGTACTTGTACGGCTCGTCGCCGCGCAGGAGGTCATAGGTGTCGAAGCGCTCGCGGATCGCCTCGCGGATCGCCCAGGCGTGGCTGACGATGCCGATGGACAAGGAGGCGAGCGCCGGATCGTACGCGGCGTTGTACAGCGCGAGCGTGCCGCGATAGGCGAACGCGAACAGCACCGCGGCGTCCTCGTCGTGTGCGCGCAATACACCGAGGCGCAGCCGTCCGATCGGCGCGAGCGCGTCGGCGATGTCGCGGAAGAAGCGCTCCACATCCGGCGTCATGAAGTCCGCCTTCTCGCCGCGCGAGAGCCGGTGCAGCGCGAAGAAGCGATCGAGCGTCGTGCCGCGCTCACCGTTGGTAGCCCAGCGGAAACGCGCGTGGGTCGCGTTCTCGAGGCGGCGGATCTTCCGACGCAGCTCGTGCCGCTCTTTCTTCCCGAGGCTTTGCACGTAGGTCTCGAAGTCGCCGGGCAGCCCGAGGCGCGGGCTCGTGATGAGCCGCGAGCGGTTCACGCGGTAGCCGCCCTCGCCCAGCACCGCCGCCATCGCCTCGAGCGTTGGAACGTCTTCAGGGACGAATTCGAGCAGGACCCGTCGCGGCGCCTCGATGGCGATCCAGCCGGCGACCGACGTCGCGACCGCATGCTCCTGCCCGGCCGGGGCGACCACGTCCTGCTCGTCGGTCAGCTCGCCCCCGGCGAATCGGAACGTGCCATCCGCGTCGCGTGCGAGCGCCGCGATGCCGTGCGGCGGGTCGCCAACTGCGAGAGTCACCGCCTCGGCGCTGTCGTGTTCGCGCGTCACCTGCGTCCACTCCGGAGTGAGGAAGATGCTGACTGGCGATCGCCGCTCGGCGACCCTGGACCACGCTCCAGAGAGCTCGGCGGGGGCGCGCGGGGTACAGCCCGCGTCAGGCCCGATCGTGAGGGTCACGTGCTTCCGAGTCTAGGGGGCACCCCGGATGAACGTCCGTGTCGTACCTATCATTCCCGCGTGCCCGAGCGCGACGCGCCGCGGGTCGTGATCGCTCCCCAATCGTTCAAAGGCAGCGCCGACGCGGTCGCCGTCGCGAGCGCGATCGCACGGGGCGTGCGACGCGTCTGGCCGCGCGCCGAATGCGTCGAGCTTCCGCTCGCGGATGGGGGAGAGGGGACTGCGCTTACCCTCGTGCGCGCGACCGGCGGCGAGTTGCGCAACGCGCGCGTGCACGATCCGCTCGGACGCGAGATCGACGCGCAATGGGGCGTGCTCGGTGACCGCACCACCGCGGTCCTCGAGATGGCCGCGGCGAGCGGGCTGCCCCTGCTTCGCGACGACGAGCGCGACCCACGCATCACGTCGACCCGCGGTACCGGCGAGCTCATCCTTGCCGCGGCCGCATCGGGCGCTCAGCGCATCGTCATCGGCATCGGCGGTAGCGCCACGAACGACGGCGGCGCCGGCATGGCGCGCGCGTTCGGTTACCGCTTCTTCGATGCGGCTGGGCGTGAGCTGCCGGAGGGTGGAATCGCGCTCGCGCGGCTCACGCGCATCGAAGGGCAGACCGATCCGCGGCTGGTCCGGCCGGCGATCGACGTCGCGTGCGACGTGCGCAATCCGCTGCTCGGCGCCGAGGGTGCGACCGCGGTCTACGGACCGCAGAAGGGCGCGACGCCCGCGATCCAACGCGAGCTCGAGGCGGCGCTCACGCGCTACGCGGAGGTTATCGAGGTATTCGTGGGGCGCGACGTGCGGAGCGTGCCCGGAGCTGGCGCGGCCGGCGGTCTCGGTGCGGGGCTCATCGCGTTCCTCGATGCACGACTCGTCTCCGGCGCATCGCTCGTCCTCGACGCTGTCGGGTTCGACAAGCGGCTGGTCGGAGCGGATCTCGTGGTGACGGGCGAGGGGTGCATCGATGGACAGAGCATCTACGGCAAGCTCACACATGCCGTGACCCTCGCCGCGAAGCGGCGCGGCGTTCCCGTGCTCGCGGTGGCCGGCATGATCGGTCCCGGTCACGAGGCGATGCGCGACGCCGGCATCGAAGCGATCGAGACGCTAGCGGACCAGTCGGACGCGGACCGCGACGCGGCGATGCGCGACCCGCTGCCGCGCATCGAGGATGCCGCTGAGCAACTGGTCCGCGCTCGTGCAGCGGCGCGCGGAAGCCGGTAGGGTCTAGCTCCATGCTCGGCCCGCCGATCCCCACCGATCGGACTTCCAGCCTCGAGCTCGTGCGCATCACCGAAGCCGCCGCGCTCTCGGCCGCTCGCTGGATGGGCCATGGCGACAACGACCGCGCCGACGAGGCCGCGGTCGAGGCGATGCGCAAGGCGATGGACGAGGTCGCGTTCCACGGCACCGTCGTCATCGGCGAAGGCGAGCGCGACGAGGCGCCGATGCTCTACATCGGGGAGAAGGTGGGGCGTGGCGATGGTCCCGAGGTCGATATCGCGGTCGACCCGCTGGAGGGCACGAACCCCGTCGCGAAGGGACGCGCGAACGCGCTCGCGACGATCGCCGTGTCCGAGCCCGGCGGGCTGCTGCACGCGCCGGACACTTACATGGAGAAGCTCGTCGTCGGGAAGCCGGCGGCGGGGAAGGTCGATCTCGACCGTCCGGTCGCGGAGAACCTGAAGATCATCGCGAAGTCACTGAATCGCGACGTCGACGACCTGACCGTTGTCGTGCTCGACCGACCGCGTCACTCGCAGCTCGTCGCGCAGCTGCGCGCTGCCGGAGCGCGCATCAAGCTCATCGAGGACGGCGACCTCATGGCCGCGATCTCTGTGGCCGTAGCGGGCACCGGTGTGCATGCGGTCATGGGTATCGGCGGCGCACCGGAGGGCGTCCTCGCCGCGGCGGCACTTCGGTGCCTGGGCGCGGAGATCCTCGGGCGCCTCAAGTTCCGCAACGACGCGGAGCGCGAGCGCGCAAAGAGGATGGGTGTCATCGACGACGGCCGCGTGTACCGCACCGAGGACCTGGCGAGCGGACGAGATGTGCGTTTCGTCGCGACAGGGGTGACCGATGGCGACCTGCTGCAGGGCGTGCGCTTCTTCGCCGGCGGCGCGCGGACCCACTCGGTGCTGATGGACCGTCGCCTAGGGAAGCTCCGCTTCATCGACACGACCCACTTCGAGGACCCGGCGAACCCGCCAGTCGTCCGACTCTAGAACGTCCTGTCGATTGTCAGTTGACGCCGCGGCGGGCGACGCGTAGCGTCTCGCGCCGTGCCCACGCGCACTCGCCAGCGTCGCGCCGCCCCCGAATCGCCCGCCCTCCGGCAGCTGGGCCAACGCCTGCGTGAGGCACGTGCCGCGGCGGGGCTGAGCCAGGCGCAGCTCGGCGCTCCCTATTACACGCGCGCTCACGTGAGCGCGATCGAGCTCGGGAAGATCCGCCCAGCAATGAAGTCCCTCGAGCACATGGCGGCGAGGCTCGGAAAGCCCGCCTCGTACTTCATGGAGGACCGCGAACTCGAAGAACAGCGAGGTGAACGAGCCGTGGCAATCGCACGCGCGCACCAACTCACCGCCGAAGGCAAGGCAGCGGAAGCCATCGAGATCCTCACACCGCTGCTCGAGCAGGAACAGACGCGTTCAGAGCGTGCCGGCGTCCTTCGTGCGCTTGGCCGTGCCTATTGGGAGGCAGGTCTTGGCGCGAAATCCGCGACCGTCCTACAAGAAGCTCTCGGCATCTATCAGTCCAACGCGAATGTCGAACTTGTCGCGCGCACACGCGCGCAACTCGGAATGGCCCTGCACCTGCTCATGAGTTATGCCGAGGCCGCGGAGCATTTCAGCGAGGCCCTTCGTGCCATGGCGCGTGGCGAATTGCGCGATCCGGTGCTCAAGGTCCACGTGCTGCACAACCTCGGCCTCACCTTCTACCAGCGCAATGAGTTCTCGCTCGCGCTCGAGCATTTCGAACGCGCGGAAGGCGAAAGCGCGGATATCGGTGACCCGAAATGGCTTGCCTCTTTGTTCGCGGCGATCGGTATGTCCTTCCACCAACTGAAGGATTACGACGCAGCCCTCGCGTACCTCGGGAAGAGCGAGGCCTTGTTCGAATCGATCCGCAACAGATCGCGGGTGGCTGAGATCCGCTTCCAACGCGGGAGAGGTCTGCTCGCCATCGGCCATCGCGCGAAAGGTATGGAGACGCTCCGCGAGGCGGAGCGGCTCGCCGGCGAAGCCGATAACCCAGTGCTCGAGACGCGCATCGCAATGATTGTTGGGCTCGCGCAAGTTGAGGGCGGCGAAGAGACCGCCGGGATCGCGGGTCTTCGGAGTGCGCACTCACGCGCCGGCCTGCTTCGCGACCGGGCGCTTCGGGTTGCCACGGCTATCGCGCTCGCTCGCGCGATCAAGAGCCTGGATACGACTGGAGCAGAGCAGGTACTTCGTGCCGCGGTCGACATGATGCAGGATAGGCCCGGACCCGAACTCGGAGAGACTTATGCCGAGCTGAGCGACGTGCTGTCGCGACGCGGCCTCGCCGAGGAGGCCCTGGGCTACGCGCGCCGAGCATTTGAGCTGTCAAAGCGGTAGGGGAGGTCAGATGAAGACCTTGGTGTTGCTGCTTGCGGCCGCGACTGGAGCACGTTACTTGACCGAGGTGCTCAAGCCGATCCTCAGCTAGCCGCCAGCGGTCTGCGTCTCCGCGGCGGTCAGCACATTCCGCAGTAGCAGCGCGGTGGTCACGGTCCCGACCCCACCGGGCACGGGGCTGAGGGCTCCCGCGACGCTCGCGACGCTGTCGGCATCGACATCGCCCGCCATCCCGGCAGGCGTCACGTTGATGCCCGCGTCGATGACGGTCGCACCCGGCTCGATCATGTCCCCGGTCAGAAAGCCCGCGCGCCCGACCGCCACGACGATCACGGCCGCGCGACGCGTCATTGCGGCGACGTCGGACGTGCGCTTGTGTGCGACGGTCACGGTCGCGTCCTCGTTAAGGAGCAGCGCCGCGGCGGGGCGGCCGACGACCGTGCTGCGCCCGATGACGACGACATCCACGCCACCCAGTCGGATGTCGTGGAACTTGAGAAGCTCGACGATCGCCTCCGCGGTCGAGGGTACGAATCGCGGACGGCCGTCGAAGAGGAGCCCGACGTTGTACGGGTTCAACCCTTCGACGTCCTTGTGCGGCGCGATGTGATCGACGAGATGACCCTCGTCGAGCTTTCCCGGCAGAGGCGTCAGGAGGAGCACGCCGTGGACCGTGCGATCTTGGCTCGCGCGATCGAGCTCAGCGATGACCGTCTGCTCGGTGGCGTCGCGACTCAGCGAGATGTCGCGGACGGTGATACCGAGCGCCTTGCCGCCGCGCACGAGCCGCTGCAGGTAGGTGTTCGCGGCGGGATCGATGCCCACGGAGATCGCCTCGAGCGCGGGATGGATGTCGCGAGCGCGCAGTGCGTCTGATCGTTCGTGCGAGCGCGCGTTCAACCGCTCCGCGAGCGGTCGCCCGTGCAGCAGTCGCATCAGCGCGCGATGCGCGTCTCGACGAAATCCGTGATCCGTTTGCGCTGCGCTTCGGCGCCGTCGAGCGCGCGGTCGAGGTCCTCGGAAAGCGCCTTCACCTGCGCGGGGTCTTTCACGGAGGCGAGGTTGATCATCACGTTGAGCGAAGCACCGCGCAGCGCGGCCTCGGCCATGAGGGCGCCGACGCCGATGTCGCTCGCCGTGGCGGGCGTTGCCTTGGCGATCCCGCGCTCGCAGGCATCAAGGAGCCGGCGGCTCGTCTTCGCGACCTCGAGCGGAACACGCGATGCCGCAAGCAGGGCCGCTTGGATCCGTTCGGTGCGCTCGCGCTTCTCGTCGTCGTTCGACTTCGCCAGCTTCATTGCCTGCGCAACGCCGCCGTACGCCGCGCTGTCGTCGTCCACCAGGCGGAGGAAGTCCGCGCGCAGGTTGTCCATCTCCGCGACGTAGTCCGTGAACCAGCTGTCTTCAGACTTCTTCGCCGCGATACGCGCGACCATTGCGGCGAGAGCCGCTCCGAGCGCGCCCGCATATGCCGCGGCGCTGCCTCCACCGGGAACGGGAGCATCGGAGGACAGATCGTCGGTGAACGCGCGCAAGGTCCGGTCGACGAGCCGTTCGGTCATGGGAACGGCGAGAGTGTACGTGCTACGATTCCGCGAAAGTTCAGACGCGAGCCCTTTTTCATCCAGAAGAGGCTGAGGGAACGGCCCGATGACGCCTCGGCAACCAGCGGAGGCCCGCTACGGTGCCAACTCCGGCCCTGTAGAACAGGGAAAGATGAGGGAGGATCGACCCGTAAGGGCGACTTCTCTTGACGATGGAGAGGTCGTTTTTCAATTGAGCAACCTAGCAGCGCTCCTCCGGCAGGGCGAGTTCGTCGTGACCGCCGAGCTCAATCCGCCCAAGAGCGCCTCCGGAGCGGTGGTGAAGCGGCGGGCGGGCGTGCTCAAGGGCAGCGTCGACGCCATTAACGTCACCGACAGCAATCGCGGCGTCGCGGCGATGGCCGCGATCCCGGCGGCGCTGTTGGTGCGCGAGGCCGGCGTGGAGCCCGTCGTCCAGATCACCGGCCGCGACCGGAACCGCATCGCGCTGCAGGCCGATCTGCTCGGCGCCGCCGCGCTCGGCCTCGCCAACTTCCTGTTCATGAGCGGCGACGACCCGAAGCACGGGAATCACCCCGACGCCGTGCATGTGAAGGATCTCGATGGCGTCGGCCTGGTCAAGATGGCGGTCACGATGCGCGACGAGCACAAGTTCCTGTCCGGGGACGAGATCCGTCAGGCGCACGAGTATTTCATCGGCGCCACCGCATCGCCGTTCACTAAGCCGATGTCCGCGGATCTCGAGAAGACCGTGGAAAAGATCAACTCCGGCGCGGACTTCGTGCAAACACAACCGGTCTTCGATCTCGCGACGTTCAGCCAGTGGCTCGCCGAGCTGCGGCGCGTCGGCGGTGGGCGTGAGGCCGCGGTCATCGCCGGCGTTCTCGCCGTCCGCTCCGCCGACCAGGCCGAACGTCTCGCGCGCGTGCCGGGCATCGCGCTCGGCCAGGGGGTCGTCGACCGGATCAAGAAGGCGGCCGACGGGGAGCAGGAGGGCATCGCCATCGCGGTCGAGACAGTCAAGTCGCTGCGCGCGCTCCCAGGCGTTCACGGCGTGCACATCTACGCGGTCGAATGGCCCGAAGCCGTTGCGCTGATCGTGGAGCGTGCGGGCCTGCTGCCACGACCCAAGGTGAAGGAGTAACCGATGAAGACGACGGTGATCGGCGCGTACCCCAAGATCTCGGACGAGCATCAGGACCTGCGCCGCGCGCTGCACCGCCACGACCGCGGAGAGCTCGACGGCGACGGGTTGGCTGGCGTGCTCGATGAGAGCACACGGTGGGCGATCGGCGAGCTGGACTGGGCCGGTCTCGATGTGATCAACGACGGCCAGGTCCGCTGGGACGATCTGCTCGCCCCGTTCGCACGGGCGTGGACGGGCTGCGACCGCGGACCGCTCGAGCGTTTCTACGACAACAACACCTATTTCCGGCAGCCGGTCATCACCGGACCGATCACGACCGACGGGACGACGCTCGTGCGTGATTTCGAATTCGCGCGTGGCGTCGCCCGCGGTGAGCTGAAGGCGGCCGTGTGCGGCCCGCTCACGTTCGCGACGCTCGCCGAGGACCGCCATTACCGATCGCTCGAGGATCGCACGCTGGCGGTCGCAGACGCGATCGCGGTGGAGATCCGCGGGCTCGGCGCGGCGGGCGCGACGCTCGTCGACGTCGAGGAGCCCGCGCTCGTCGCGCACCCGGAGCATTTCGCCCTCGCGCGCGCCGCCATCGAGCGTCTCGCGGCGGCCGGCGTGCCGCTCGCGCTCCAGACCTATTTCTTCCCCGCCGATCCGCTTCTCGACGCGCTCGCGGCGTTCCCGGTCGCGCAGGTTGGGGTCGACGTCCGCAGCCGCGAGACGCACGCTCTGGAGAGGCTGAACGCGCTGCGCCAGACGGTCGTCCTCGGGATCGTTGACGCGCGCAACACGCGGGTGGAGACCGAGAGCGAGCTGGTCAGCCTCATCGAGGCGGCGCTGAGGCAGATCCCCGCGGACTACCTCTGGCTCGCGCCCACGACCGGGCTCGAATACCTGCCGCACGATGTCGCGGTACAAAAGCTGAAGGCGCTTGTCGCGGCGGCGCACGCGACGGGAGGGGTGAAGGCATGAGCGATCAGGTCCTGCTGACGACGACCGTCGGCTCATTCGGCAAGCCCGATTACCTGCAGAAGGCGCGCAACGCGCACGCGCGCGGGAAGCTCGGCGAGTCTGAGCTCAACGAGCTCGAGCGCAAGGCGACCGAGGAGTGGATCCGCCGGCAGGAGCGCCTCGACATCGACATCCTCGTCGACGGCGAGATGTATCGCGGCGACATGGTCGCGTACTTCGCCGAGCGCCTCGAGGGCTTCCGCATCGGCGGCCTCGTGCGCTCGTACGGGAACCGCTACTACCACAAGCCGATCATCGCGTCGCCGGTCCGGCGACCGAAACCGATGACCGTCGACTGGTTCCGCTACACGCAGTCGCTCACGGACCGGCCAGTGAAGGGGATGCTGACCGGTCCGTACACGATGCTCGACTGGTCGTACAACGAGGCCTACCGCACGCGCCGCGATGCGGCGCTCGCGCTCGCGGAGGTCGTGCGTCAGGAGGCGGAAGACCTGCAGGCAGCCGGCGCGCGCTACATCCAGATCGACGAGCCTGCGATCCACGCGCGCCCCGAGGAGATCGACATCGCGATCGAGGCGATGGGCATCGTTACGCAGAACCTCGACGCAAAGACGATCTCGCACATCTGCTACGGCGACTTCGCCGCGATCTATCCAAAGGTCCTCGAGCTCCCGGTGGACCAGCTCGACCTCGCGATGGCCAACTACGGATATCGGTGGCTGGAGCTGTTCAACAAGGATCCGTTCACAAAGGAGCTCGCGATCGGCATCGTCGACGTGCACTCGCACGAGATCGAGACGGTCGCGACGGCGGCGGAGGGGATCCGCAAGGGTCTGCGGCACGTGTCGAAGGAGCGTCTGCTGCCGCATCCGGACTGCGGGCTGAAGACGCGCACCGTCGACGAGTCGGAAGAGAAATGCCGCGTCGTTGTCGAGGCGACCAAAGTCGTGCGCAAGGAGCTCGCGCGGCAGGCGTCGCCGGCCTAGAGATAGAGTCTCCGACGTGGTCACCGCGATGGAGGAGACGACCGACCTCCTGCGACATCTCATCCGCAACGAGTGCGTGAACGACGGAACGCCCTCGTCTGGGCACGAGGTGCGCAGTGCCGACACGCTCGCCAGCTACCTCCAGGCGCCGGGCGTGGAGATCAAGCGGTACGAGCCGGAGCCCGGTCGTGGGAGTCTCGTCCTGCGTATCGAGGGCAGCGACCCCCAAGCGCCGTCACTCCACTTCATGGGGCACACCGACGTCGTTCCCGTGACCCGCTCGGGCTGGCGCCACGATCCATTCGGCGCCGAGGTCATCGACGGAGAGGTCTGGGGCCGCGGAGCGATCGACATGCTCGACGTCACGGCGTCGATGGCGGTCGCGGTGCGCCGTCTCGTCACGAGCGGTTTCCGCCCTAAGGGTACGTTCATCTACTCGGCCGTCGCGGACGAGGAGGCGCTCGGCACGTACGGCGCGCAGTGGCTGACCGAGAACGCCTGGGACGACGTGAAGAGCGACTTCCTGGTCACAGAGTTCGGTGGCGCCCGTTTCCCGCTGGGCAAGGGCGCAAAGCTGCCGATCATGACCGCCGAGAAGGGCTCGCAATGGACGCGCTTGCGCGTGAAGGGAACACCAGGTCACGGGTCGATGCCTTACCAGTCCGACAACGCGGTCGTGAAGGCAGCGGAGATCATCACGCGCGTCGCGCGCTACAAGGCGCCGCTGCGATTGCACGATCTGTGGCGTCGCTTCGTCGAGGGCATCGACCTCCCGGCGGTCTCG
>JANNUM010000379.1:0-3192 GCA_031395235.1 Chloroflexota bacterium | reverse complement strand
CGGCGCTGATCCCTCGACCGTCTGATCGGTTACGATGCGGTCGCCGTTATCGAGCGGGTTCCGCGCGCGCAGATCTACCGGATCATTGCCCAGCGCGGCGGCGAGCTTGTCAATCTGCGCCTCGTACGCGAAGCACGACTGCACCGCGCCGAAACCGCGCATCGCGCCGGTCGGCGGATTGTTGGTGTACGCGCCGACGGCGTGGATCAGCGCGTTCGGGACGCGGTACGGCCCCGCGCCGAAGCACGCGGCGTTGGCGACGACCGCGAACGTGGACGAGGCATACGCGCCACCGTCGAGCACGATCGTCGCGCGCACGAACACGAGCTCGCCGTTGCGCGTCGCGCCGTGCTGGTACCACATCCGCGCGGGGTGGCGATGCACGTGTCCGTAGAAGGACTCTTCGCGTCCATACGTCATGCGCACAGCGCGTTTGGTCGCGAGCGCGAGAAGGCAGACGTGGATCTGCAGCGTGACGTCCTCACGCGCGCCGAACGCGCCGCCGACCCCAGCGAGCACGAGCCGCACCTTCTCTTCCGGGAGTCCCAGGCACGGCGCGATCTGGCGCAGGTCCTCGTGCAGCCACTGCGTCGCGATGTAGAGCGTCACCCCACCGTCCTGGCCCGGTATGGCGAGGCCCGCTTCCGGCCCGAGCGCGGCCTGATCTTGCATCGCGACCTCGTATTCGCCCTCGACAACCACATCAGCCTTCGCGTCCGGGTCGCCGTGCACCACACGCACGTCTTCAATCACGTTGCCGTCCTTCGGATCGTGGAGCGTCGGAGCATCCGGCTGTAGCGCGCCGACCACGTCGGTCACCGAGGGCAGCGGCTCGTACTGGATCTGGATCGCCCTCGTCGCGAGACGCGCCTGCTCGGGGTCGTCCGCAGCGACGATCGCGACGGCCTCGCCAACGTAGCGCACGACACCGGTCGCGAGCACCGGCTGGTCCGAGCGCATGAGGCCGAACTTCTCGCGGGTGGGAAGGTCGTCGGACGTGATCACCGCGCGCACGCCGGGCATGCCGCGAGCGGCCGAGACATCGACGGCGACGATGCGCGCGTGTGGGTGCGGGCTCCGCAGCGTCGCGCCGTACAGCATGCCCTCGCGCGAAAGATCGCTCCCGTAGAGGAAGTCGCCTCGCACCTTCGGCGGCGCGTCGACGCGTGGAACGGATTCACCCACGACCCCGCGCAGTCGTGGCTTGGTCGGCGCGATCGTCATGCGCTGTAGCCCCGCTTCGCCGAGCGACGCACCGCCTCCAGGATCATTCCGTAGCCCGTGCAGCGGCAGATGTTGCCCGACAGCGCCTCACGGATCTCGGCATCGGACGGCTCTGGGTTGTCGCGCAGAAGCGCGGCGGTCGCGACGATGAAGCCCGGGGTGCAGAAGCCGCACTGCACCGCGCCGGCATCGACGAACGCGCGCTGCACCGGATGCAGGTCCTCGCCGTCGGCGAGACCCTCGACGGTGCGGACGTCGCGCCCCTCGGCGACAGCCGCCAGTACGAGGCACGCGCACACCAGCTGGCCGTCCATCAGCACCGAGCACGAACCGCACTCGCCCTGCTCACACGCGTTCTTGCTTCCCCACAGACCGAGCCGCTCGCGCAGGACGGTGAGCAGGCTCTCGTGCTCGCGCGCCTCCGCCTCGTGTTCGCCGCCGTTGACGCGCAGGCGCAGCCTCACGCGACGATCCGCCCAACACGCGCGAGCGCACGCGCGCCCATGACCGCGAGGACGTGCCGTCGGTAGGCCGCCGTCCCACGCACATCGTCGATCGGACGCGCCGCTCCGGCGACGAGGTCGCCGAACTCGCGGCTCTCGGCGTCGCTCGGCGAGAGCGCGCGATCCCAGCCGTGCGCCTCGAACAAGCCGGCCGCGAACTGCTCGGCCTGACGCGTGCGCAGGATCGTGGGACCGCACGAGCCCAGGCCCACGCCCACACGTCGGCGCCCGCGATTCACCACCAGCGCGAGGCTCGCGACCGCGATGACCATCGCGTTGCGCGTGCCGACTTTCATGAACGTCTGCGCCGGGCCCGCGTCCTCCCAGTCCGCGCCCATGACGAGCTCGTCCGCGCGTCGGACATTCTTCTTCGGACCGGTCATGAACTCGGTGAACGGGACGCGACGCTCGCCGTTCTTGGAGCGGAGCACGACGACCGCGTCGAGGGCCGCGAGCACCGGCAGCGTGTCACCCGCGGGCGAGCTGGTCGCGATGTTGCCGCCGAGCGTCCCGGCGTTGCGGATCTGCGGCGACCCCACGGTCCGCGCGGCCTCGCCGAGGGCGGCCGAACCCGGATCCTCGCGGAGCATCCGCGTGTAGGTCACCCCGGCGCCCATCCGGACGCGGCCGTTACGTTCGAGCTGGTCGAGCTCGGCGACCCGGTCGATCGCGACGACGCGCTCGGGTCGCTTGCGGCCGAAGTTCAGGTCGACCATGAGGTCGGTGCCGCCGGCCAGAAGTGTCACCTCGGTAGCGCTGGCAAGGTGATCGAGTACGTCGTTGAGGTCGCGTGCGACGTGAACGCTCACGCGCGGATTATCCCTTTCATCCGCGCGAGCGGGTCACTACGATTGCCGCCAATCGGGGAGGGGAATTGGGAAAGGCGAAGATCAGCGCGGCGCCCATGACGGCCCAGCTCGCCGAGGCGCTGGCGGAGAAGGACGCTCTCGCCGACGTCCTCGCCGTGATGAGCCGGACGCCGCCCGACCTACAGGCGGTGCTCGACGCCGCCGTCGATCGCGCAGCGCGACTGTGCGATGCGGAGCGCGGATCGATCCACGTCCTCGACGGCGACGTCTATCGCACCGCGGCCTTCGTCGGTCCGTACACGGAGGAATTCCGGCGAGAGGCCTACGAGACGACGCGCACGCCCGGTCGCGACACGCTCATCGGGCGCGTGGCACTCGAAGGCGCCGTCGTCCACATCCCGGACGTGCTCGAGGATCGCGAGTACCGCGCGAACCCCCTGCAGAAGCTCGGCGGCTATCGAACGCTGCTCGGCGTCCCGCTGCTCCACGCCGGCGCCGTGGTCGGCGTATTCGTCCTCACTCGCAACCGCGTGGAGCCGTTCACCGACCGGCAGATAGGCCTCGTGCGCGCCTTCGCCGATCAGGCCGTCATCGCGATCGAGAACGTGCGCCTCTTCAACGAGACGAAGGAGGCGCTCGAGCGGCAGACCGCGATC
>JANNUM010000335.1:0-1776 GCA_031395235.1 Chloroflexota bacterium | reverse complement strand
CTCTCCGGTGCGTGCCCCGTCGATGTCGACGATGTGAAGCCACTCGGCACCCTCGTTGACCAGGCGCTTCGCGGCCTCGAGCGGCGAGGGCGCCACTTCCTCGACGGTCGAGAAGTCACCACGCGTCATGCGGACGACGCGGCCGCCGTAGATGTCGATCGCGGGGTAGACGATCACGGGACAGTGAGGCGATGGTACGGGTCGCGCGGATCGCGCGGCGCAGGATCCAGTCCGAGCTGGCTCAGGCCTTGAGGGCGTCCACGACCCGACGCACCGACGCCTCCACGCCGTAGCGCTGCGCGAGCGCGGCGACGTGCATCGGCTCGGGCGGCGAGCGCGGGATCGTGCCGTCCCCGGTCACCTCGATCGCGCAGTCGAGGACCGGGCCCACAACGGTGCGCGCCGCAACGACGTAATCCTTCGACGCGTTCAGCTTCGCGCGGATGGTCGGCGAGAGGTCCTTCGCCGCGAGGATCTCGTCGAGCGAGCCGTACTTGGCGAGCATCTGCGACGCGGTCTTCTCCCCGATGCCGCGCACGCCGGGGAGGCCGTCCGACGGGTCGCCGCGCAGGATCGCGTAATCGAGGTACCGGTCGCCGGGGATGCCGTACTTCGCATGGATCCACGCCTGATCGACCGAGGCGAGCTCGCTGACGCCGCGCACCGTGAACAGGACGCGGATGCGCGGGTCGCGCACCAGCGTGTACAGGTCGCGGTCGCCGCTCACGATCTCGATCGGCCCGTCGATCTGCGTGGTCAGCGTCGCGATCACGTCCTCGGCCTCGCACTCGGTCGCGTTCGCGATCGCGATACCCAGCGCGGGCAGCAGCTCCGCGATGATGAGCAGCTGCGGCCCGACCTCATCGGGCGGCTCGTCGCCCGTCGCGACACGTGCGCTCTTGTACTCCGACAGGAGTGCGACGCGGAACTGCGGTCGCCAGTCCTCGCCGAACTCGAACGCGACGTACAGCCGCGTCGGCTTGCGATCGTGGAGCAGGCGCTCGATGAAGTTGAGGAACCCGACGACCGCGTTCACCAGAGTGCCGTCCGGCGCGCGCACCTCGGGCATCGCGTGATACGCGCGGTACGCGAGGCTCGATGCGTCGATGAGAAGGGTCGCTATGCGGGCGCCGCCGCGAAGACGTGGTCGAGAGCCGCGATGAACCGATCGTTCTCCGTGGGAGTGCCGATCGAGACCCGCAGGCAGCCGGCGCAGCCGGGCCACATGGAGATGTCTCGGATGAGCACGCTCTGCTCGAGGAAGCGCGCGTGTACCGCGGCGGGCGCTTGGTCCTTCACGCGGAAGAGGACGAAGTTCGTCACCGAGGGGTACGCTTCGATCGTACGGATCCTTCCGAGTGCCGCAGACACGCGTCCGCGCTCGCGGTGGCATTGCTCGTCGCGCCGCGGGATGGAAGCGTCGTCCTGGGCGATCTTCGCGGCGACGGCGTGCGTCAGCGTGCTCACGTTGTACGGCAGCTGCACTGCGCGGAAGAGCTCGGCGACCGCAGGATGCGTCACCAGGATCCCGACCCGCAGGCCGGCCGCCGCCCGGACCTTCGAGAACGTCTTACTGATGACCATGTTCGAATGCGTCGCGAGCTCGGGCAAGAGCGTCGTGCCGGCGAAGTCGCTGTACGCCTCGTCCACGAGCACGAGCGTGTCCGGATGCGCGTCGGCCACCGCGAGGATCGCCTCGAACGGGACCTCGTTGCCGGTCGGATTGTTCGGCGTCGTGAACACGATGATGTCCGCGCGCGCCTTCGCCGCCGTCGC
>JANNUM010000228.1:0-8260 GCA_031395235.1 Chloroflexota bacterium | reverse complement strand
CGCCGCGTCGCCATCTTGCCGTTGCCGACGATGATCGCGAGCAGGATCGCGCTCAGTACGAGCCAGGTGAAGTGCTCCTGCGTCACGACCCACTCGGCCTGCTGCAGCGAGAGCGGGTAGACGCTCATCATCAGCAGGTAGATCGGCAGCGCGAACCAACCGCCGCGGAAACGCAGCCGCCCCCACGCGACGGGGGGGAAAAGCGAACGGGCCGATCGCCGCAGCCAGCGGCCCGCGGCCGCGAGCTGGTGGTCGAGCGCGCCCGGCGCCCGCTTACGCTGCATTGCCGGCCGCCTCACGGAAGAGATCAGAGATTGACGCGCCGGGGGCGAGATACGCCGCGGTCACGCCGGCGATCGCGAGCTCGCCGAGAAGCGCATGCCGGCGCGCGCGGTCGCGCTCGTCGGTGGCGACGGACGGACCGACGATCACGGCCTGCGTCGCGATCGCGGCTTCGCGCAGCGTGCTCGCGGGGCGGACCCAGCCGCGGTCGAGTGACGGCGTGATGAGGACGCACGCGGAGCCGCGACGAAGGCGCGGCAGCGTCTCCACCAGCGTTTCCGCGATCGATCGCGAGCCGCCGGCGGTGATCTCCGCGAGGTACTGCATCAGCTTCCCGTACTGCTTGGTGCCGCGGTCGGGCTGAAGGACCTCGGCCCGCGTACCGCTGGTGATCATGCCGACGTTGCGATGCTCGCGGAGCGCCTTCGCGACGATCGACGCCGCGACGGTGACCGCACGCTCCTCCGTGGAGTCCTCGCCGTCACCGCGGTGCCAGTGGCGCTCGAGGTCGACGTAGATCCAGAGGTCGGCGGTCTTGTCGAGCTCGAACTCCTTGACCTGCAAGCCGCGGTGGCGCATCGACGACGGCCAGTGGATGCGGTTCATCGCGTCGCCGGGGCGGTACTCGCGGATGCCCATGACCATCGAGGTCGACTGGAGCGAGCGCCGCCCGGTGAGCACGCCACCCTCGAGCACGGACCCCGGCAGCTGCCAGTGCGGCAGCGGCATGACGCGCGGGTACACGAGGAGAAGCGCTTCGGTCGGCACGCGCGCCTCGCGCGGGAAGAGACCGAACGGGTCGCCGCTGCGCAGGACGATCGGGCCTAGCTTGTAGCGGCCGCGGCGG
Source organism: Chloroflexota bacterium (assembly GCA_031395235.1). Classification (GTDB taxonomy): domain Bacteria; phylum Chloroflexota; class Limnocylindria; order P2-11E; family P2-11E; genus CF-39. The sequence goes on along the minus strand of JANNUM010000228.1, from coordinate 7,131 downwards.
ATCGCCTTCGCAAGCACCTTCCACTTGCGCGTGTTTCCCTTGCCGCCGATGGAAAGCACCCGGCCGGGGAGCGGCTCGGGCCAGTTTGACTCCTCGGAGATCTCAAGCCAGAGCTTGCCGAACGAGCTGTCGTTGCGGAGCTCGTATACGAGCTCGATCGTGTCGCCGAGGTGCGCGTACGACTGCGAGAGAGCGCGCTTGATCGAGAGACCGTCGAGCGTCATCCGCGCCTGAACCCACGCGATCACCGCGACGAACAGGAGCAGGTAGCTCAGATAGCTGAGCAGCTCGAGTCCCGTCGACGCGGCGACGATGAAGAGCGCGACCCACAGGACCCCGAAGTGCCAGGGCTTCACGGCTCAGGCTCGCGCCGCGGTCTGCGAGAGCTCGACCGGAACGCTCGCCAACACCTCCGCGATGACGGTCGTGGACGCGAGGTCCTTCAGACGAGCCTGCGGCTGCAGGATCAGCCGGTGCGAGAGCGTCGGCCCGGCGAGCGCCTTCACGTCGTCGGGCAGGACGAAGTCGCGCCCTTGGATCAGCGCGAACGCCTGGGACGCGCGCGCGAGCGCGAGCGATCCGCGCGGCGACGCGCCGAGGTAGACGTCGGGGTGTGAGCGCGTCGCGTTCACGACGCCCACGACGTAGGTCTTCACCTGCTCCGCGATGTGTACGTCCTTCACTGCGCTCATCGCTTTCAGCAGCTCCTCAGCGCCCATCACCTGCTCGATCGTCTCGAGCGGGTGGATGACGCGCTGCGCGTCGAGGATCGCGATCTCCTCGCGCTCCTTCGGGTAGCCGAGCTGCAGGCGGATGAAGAAGCGGTCGAGCTGCGCCTCGGGCAGCGGGAACGTCCCCTCGTACTCGATCGGGTTCTGCGTCGCCATGACGAGGAACGGATCGGGGAGCGGGTAGGTGACACCGTCGACCGTCACCTGGTGCTCCTCCATCGCCTCGAGGAGGGCCGACTGAGTCTTCGGCGTGGCGCGGTTGATCTCGTCGGCGAGGACGATCTGCGTCATCACCGGACCGGGCCGGAACTCGAACTGGCTGGTGCGCTGGTTGAAGATCGAGACGCCCGTTACGTCGGAGGGAAGCAGGTCCGGCGTGAACTGGATGCGCTTGAAGGAGCAGCCGAGCGATCTCGCGATGGCCTTGGCGAGCACCGTCTTGCCGGTGCCGGGGACGTCCTCCACCAGGATGTGGCCGCGGCAGACGAGGGCGACGAGCGCGAGCTCGACCTCGTGGTGCTTTCCGAAGATGACGCGTTCGACGTTCGCCGCGACTGCGCCGATCCGCGTGGCGAACCCGCTCTTGTCCAATTGCCCTCTCCCAGACCAGTTTGTCGCGGAGGCCGAGCCACGCGGGCCCGTCCGAACATGCTAATTGCCGGATAGGTGTTAACCGAAAGAACGCTCCAGGGCGCCTATTGGTTCACACCGAGCCGAAACTTCATCTGCCCAGTGCCGCCTGCATGACGCGCCCGCCGAGGGGCGCGGCGTCCTCGCCGCCCCTGGGCGAGTTCTCCAGGAGGATCGCGACGGCGACGGTCGGCGCCTCCGCCGGCGCGAATCCGACGAACCATCCGTGCGGCGCGCCGGACGGGTTCTCCGCGCTTCCGGTCTTTCCCGCCACGCTGGTGCCCGGGATCTTCGCCGCGAAGGCGAACGCGCCGGGACCGTTCACGGCGCCCACGAGCATCGCCGTCAGGGCCTTCGCGGTCTCCAGACGGATGACCTGACCGATCGGACCGGGTGCGATCACGCGGATCGCGTGGCCCTGGGCGTCGCGCACCTCGGTCGCGTAGTGCGGCGTCGGCATCACGCCGCCCATCCCGATGCTGGCGGCGACGAGCGCCATCTGCAGCGGCGACACCAGGAGCTCGCCTTGCCCATACGAGGTATCGGCGATGAGCGTGGGGCGGTCGAGCTGTCCGGTGCGTGAGAGCTGGCCCTTGCCGGCGGGGATGTCGCAGCGCGTCGGGTTGCCGATGCCGAAGCGCTGCGCGTATTCCGCGATCTTCTGCCCTCCGAGCTGCAGCCCGACCTTGGCGAAGTAGATGTTCTCGGAGAGCCGGAACGCGTCGGCCATCGTGTAGTCCGCGTGCGCGCGTGACGACGAGCGCACGAAGTAGGTGCCCCAGGACTTATCGGCCTGCCACGGATCGTCGACGCGAACCTTCGCGTTCGGATCGAAGCCGCTCTCGAGCGCGGCGGCGCCGGTGATGATCTTGAACGTGGAGCCAGGCGGATAGAGGCCCTGCGTCGCGCGGTTGATGAGCGGACGGTCGGGATCCTCGTTGACCTGCTTCCAGGCAGCCTCCTCCGTCGCCGGGTCGGAGATCAGGCTCGCGTCGTACTGCGGCCAGCTGGCCGACGCGAGGATCGCGCCGTTGCGCGGATCGATCGCGACGATCGCGCCACGACGGTTGCCGAGCGCCGCCACCGCGGCTTGCTGCACCTTTGGGTCGATCCCGAGCACGACCGAACCGGGCGGGGCGTGCTCGCGCAAGTAGCGCGCGCGCCACTGCGACAGCGGGTCGCCGGGGTCCTGGCCGACGAGCGACTCGGCGTACGCGGCCTCGATACCTGACGCGCCGAACTGGAACGATGCGTACCCCGTGACGTGCGCCAATGTCTTGTCCTTGTAGACGCGCTGGTACCCGCTATTCGTCTGCGCGCTCGCGACGAGCGTCGCCCCCGAAGCGTCCGTGATGAAGCCGCGCGGGCGGTCGCGGATCGCCGCCACGAGCCGCGGGTTGTACGGATCCGTGGACAGCTCGTCGCCCGAGACGAGCGTCCAGTAGCCGACGCCGAGCGAGGTGACGAGGAACGCCACCGCGATCGTGAGGGTGAGCGCGCGGATGTTCGCGGCGATCGAGCGGGTCACGGCGTGCCTCGTACGCGCGCGGTCACGTCGCTGACGCGTATGAGCAGCGCGACGAGCATCCAGTTGGTCACGAGGGACGACCCGCCGTACGCGACGAAGGGCAGCGTGATACCGGTAAGCGGGATGAGCCGCGCGTTGCCACCGACGATGACCAGCGTCTGCAGCGCCACGATGAACGACAGCCCCGCCGCGAGGAGCTGCAGGAACGGCGTCGGCGCGCGGAGCGCGATCAGCATGCCGCGGTAGACGAAGAGGAGGTACAGCGCCAGCAGCGCGAGGGCGCCGGCGAAACCGACCTCCTCCGCGAACGCGTCGAAGACGAAGTCGCTCCACACGACCGGTATCCGCTCCGGCATGCCGTTCCCGAGCCCTGCGCCGAAGAGGCCGCCGTTCGCGAGGGCGAACAGTCCTTGCACGAGCTGATAGCCGGCGCCGAAGCGCACGTCCTCGGAGAAGGGGTTCAGCCACACGTCGACGCGGGCCGCGACGTGACCGAACGCCTGGTACGCGACGAAGCCGCCGACGATCAGCAGCAGCATGCCGATGAGCGTGTAGAAGGCCTCACCGGTCGCGAGGTACAGCATCGCCAGGAAGATCCCGAGGAACAGCACCGTGGCCCCAAGGTCCTTCTCGAACACCATCACGACCATCGCGATCGCCCACATCGCGACGATCGGGACGAGGTACGGGACCGGCGGTACCGGGACGGGCCCGAACCGCCGCTGGGTCTGCGACAGCACCTCGCGGAACTCCTCGAGATAGGCCGCGAAGAAGATCACGAGCAGGATCTTCACCGCCTCCCACGGCTCGAAGGTCACGGTGCCCAGCCCGATCCAGATCCGCGCGCCGTTCACCTCGCGCCCGATGACGGGCAGGAGCGGCGACATCAGCAGGAGGACACCGAGCAGCGCCCAGGTCCATTTGAAGCGCGAGAGCGCCGTGATGTCGCGCGGGATGAGGATCGTCGCCGCGAACGCGCCCGCGGCGATGAGCGTCCACGAGAGCTGTTGCAGGAGCAGGTTCGACGCGAGCCGCTGGACCAGGACGAGGCCGATCGCGGTGAGCGCGGCCGCGATGGGCAGCAGCACCTGGTCGCCGCGGATGCCGCGCGCCCCGAGGAAGACGTGCAGCACGAACGCGACGACGACAAAGGTCAGGGGGACCGCCAGCTGCTGCGGACGGAAGCCGGCGGCCTCTGCCGCGGCGACCGCGACCGATCCGGTGATGCCCAGCGCGGCGACCCAGAAGAGCAGACCGAGCTCGGGCCGGCGGCGCGTGAGGGCGATCACCCCGCCCCCTTCTCGAGGCGCAGCGCGATGCGGCCGATGGCGAGCTCATCACCGAAGCGCACGCGCTCGGCGCGCTCGATGCGCGTGCCATTGACCAGCGTGCCGTTGGTGCTGCCGAGATCCTCGATCCACCACTCACCGTCACGGAGCTCGAGCACGGCGTGACGCGCCGACGCGGCCTCATCGGACAGCGGGACATCGTTGCCCGCGTCGCGTCCGATCGAGGTGGACGCGCGAAGCGAGAAGCGCTCCCCCACGCGCGGGGCGTGGCCCGCGCTTCGCTCGACGATGAGCGTTCCGAGCGCGCGTACCGCGCCGTCGGCGGCGCGCTCCGCAGCCAGGGCCCGGTGGAGCACGCCGAAGGCGCGCAGCAGGAAGAGGTAAAGCAGGAGCAGGAAGGCGATGCGCACCGCCCAGAGCAGAACGGCGAACGTGATCTCCATCTACTACGTCCCGGCGAAGCCGGGCGGAGAGGGACGGTCATGGCGAACGAAGTGAGTCATGAGCTCCCTATACCTCCGAGTGGAAGATGAGATCGAGTCCGGCGACCGAGATCCGATCGCCGTCGTTCAGCACGACCTCGGCGACGCGGCGGCCGTTCACGTAGGTGCCGTTGGTGCTCTGCAGGTCGTACAGCGTGTACCGCCCGAGACGCAGGCGGATCTCGGCGTGTTTGCGCGACACGCGCGTGTCGTCGAGCACGACGTCGTTCTGCTGGTCGCGGCCGATGAGCAGCGGCTCCGGCCCCAGCTGCACCGACGAGCGCTCGCCGCCCGTGAGCTCGACGGTGGCCTTCGGCGCCCGCGGCTTGTCGCGCAGGAGCTTCTCGCGGTCGAGGACCATGGTGTGCCCGGACTCGACCGCGCCGAGCGACCTCGGATCGGCCTCGACCTCATCGCCCGACGCGTCGACGAGCGCACACGACACGCGGATGTCACCCGGTGCCACGTCCTCATCGCGCTCGATCACCACCGACGGGAAGTCGAGCAGCGTGAAGTTGCGCTCGCGCGACGCCGACAACACGGCCTCCGCCAGGTCGCGCTCGAGGCTGCGGCGGTACTGCTCGAACTGTGCGAAGTCCGTCGCGGACAGGGACACGACATAGGAGTTCGGCACGAACGTCTTGGAGAGGGAGATCGTCTGGTGCGCCTCCATCGTGCGGATCAGGCGCTTGGCGATCTGGACGGGCTGGAGCTTCGCGCCGAAGAGGCGCGCGCTCCATCCCTCGATCATCCGGCCCACGAAGGCTTCAAGGCGTTCCATGCGCGGCCCTCTTCACCTTTATCACTTCGGCACCGACGAGGATGATGGCGGCGGTCACGTAGATCCACGTGAGCATGGCCGCCCCAAAGGCGATCGGTCCGTACACGCTGAAGATACCGAGACCTCGCGTGACGAACCCGAACGCGACCTTCGCGATCTCCCACAGCACGGCTGAGACCAGCGCGGCCGACCGCGCGGTGCGGCCTCGCACGTGTGAGCGCGGGATGAACCGGTACACGAGAAAGAATGGGACATAGCCGACGGCGAGCCCGAGCAGCGGCGCGAACGGGCCCGCGCTGAACGAGACGGCCAGCGAGACGATCGCCAGAACGACCATGGCACCGGCGAAGGCGAAGGCCTCGACATGGCCGCGGACGAAACCGCGCTTCCGGCCGGTCCCGAGGATGGCGGCCAGCGCCGTGTCGATCGACCCGTGGATCGCGCCGGTCGCGAAGACAGTTCCGATGACACCGACGCCGAGCGAGACACCGCGGCCTTCGACGAGCTGGTTCACGATCCGGGTCTCTTGCGCTGTCGCCGACGGATAGAGGGTGCGGATCAGCTGCCCCAGCTCCTGTTGCGCGCGCTCCGATCCGAAGACGAATCCGAGGATGCCGACGACGAGCGCCAGGATCGGGATCGTGGCGAAGAACAGCTGGAAGGCGACCGCGCCCGCGAGGAACGGGCACTCGTCGTCCGCGAACGACGTGGCGACGGCGCGCGCGTCGCGGACGAATGCCCTGAGCGAGGTCAGGATGCGGCGTCGCTCTTCGGCGACGGCTTCTCCGGCGCCTTCGTCTCGGTCTTCTTTTCAGTCTTGGTCTCGGACTTCGTGTCGCTCTTGGTGTCGCTCTTGGTGTCGGCCTTCGTGTCGCTCTTGGTGTCGCCCTTAGCATCGGCGCTCGGGCCGCTCCCATCGGTTCCCTTTTGGGCGGGGCGGCTGTCGGTCTTGTACCAGCCCGAGCCCTTGAAGACGATCGCCGGCATCGAAATGAGGCGCCGGGGCTTTTTCCCGCAGCTCGGGCACTTCTCCAGCGCCTCGTCGCTGAACGACTGGACCGCCGAGAACACGTGCCCGCAGTGATCGCAGCGGTAGTCGTAGACCGGCATTGCTCGATATCATCGCCGAAGGTGTCGGGAGGGGCCATCGCCATCACCGAGCGCGCGGCGTCCCGCCGCCGTCGTGGCCTCCTCGAAAACACGCAGGCCTACCTCTTCCTGCTGCCGGCGATCGCGTTCCTCGGTCTCTTCAAGATCCTGCCCGCGCTGTACGCCGTCTACATCTCGCTCTTCCGCTGGGACATCATCCAGGGCGCCTTCCGCGGGCTGGACAATTACGTCGACATCCTCTGGCAGAACGCCACGCGCTCGCAGGCGTTCTGGCAGTCGCTCTCCACCCCGTTCACGTACGCGCTCATCCCCGTCCCGATCGAGATCGCGCTCGCGCTCGTCGTCGCCTACGTGCTGTTCCAGAAGCTCGCGGGACGTGACCTCTATCGCACGATCTATTACCTACCCTATGTGACCTCGACGGTCGCGGCCGCGTCCGTGTTCCTCTGGATCTTCCATCCGCAGTACGGGCCGGTGAACCAACTACTCGGTGTCTTCGGCATCAGCGGCCTGCGGTGGTTTCAAGAACCGGACGGTGTCTTCCAGATGCTCGGCAACGCGCTGGGTATCGCTTTGCCCG
>JANNUM010000225.1:0-1581 GCA_031395235.1 Chloroflexota bacterium | reverse complement strand
CCCGTCGGTGTCGAGCAGCACGACCGAGGACGGATTGAACTGCAGCAGCGCGAGGCTGAGTCCGAGATCGTTCCTATCCGTTTCCACCGTGGTCAGTCTCACTATCCGTTGGTACGGGGACAAGCCCCACGGATGGGGGATGACGGGTACGCTTCCGCCGTGCCGCGGCTGGTGGAGTGCGTGCCGAACGTCAGCGAAGGCCGGCGCGGCGACGTGATCGACAGACTGGCGAAGGCCATCCGTGACGTTCCGGGGGTACGGCTCCTCGATCAGACCAGCGACCTCGACCACAACCGCTCGGTCTTCACGTTCGCGGGCGACGCGGACGCCGTGACCGCCGCCGCACACGCGCTCATCACCGCCGCGTACCTTGAGATCGACATGCGCTCGCACAGGGGTGAGCACCCGCGTCTCGGCGCGGTGGATGTCGTGCCGTTCGTGCCGCTGGCCGGCGTGACGATGGAGGAGTGCGTTGCCCTCGCGCACGCCTTCGGACGCGAGGTCGCCGAGCGACACAAGGTCCCGGTGTACTTCTACGCGCGCGCGGCGACGCGTCCGGAGCGCATCCGCCTGCCGGAAATCCGCAAGCCGCAATACGAGGGACTCGCGGATCTGCTCGCGACGACGCACATCCCCGACGCGGGACCCGCGGTGCTGCACGCGAAGGCCGGCGCGATCGTGGTCGGCGCGCGCCCGCCGCTCATCGCCTTCAACATCGAGCTCGACACCGCCGACGTGAAGATCGCAAAGCGCATCGCGAAGGAGATACGCGAGTCGTCGGGCGGCCTGCCCGCGGTGCAGGCGCTCGGATTCGAGCTGACCGACCCGCCGCGCGCGCAGGTCTCGATGAACCTGCTCGACACGACGCAGACGTCGCTTGCCACTGTCTGGCGCGAAGTCGAGCGACGCGCCAACGACGCCGGCGTGCGCATCCTCCGTGGAGAGTTGATCGGCTTGCTCCCACTCGATGCCGCCCTTCAAGTGACCGCGGACGCCCTAAAGCTCGAAGGCTTCGAGCGCTCGCGAGTCATCGAGAGCCACTTCCTCGAGTGAAGGCTGGAGCGCGGGGAGTGTGGCGGGCGCGAAACGGGGCCGCTCTTCACGGAGCGGCGCCAAAGTGAGAAGGCGCGCCCGCCGTATGACGAGATCTGCTTCCACGACTACAGGAGCGTGGGGAGTGTCGCGAGCGAGAGTTGAGACCGCGGGATCACTTTGAAGGTCCGCAATGCGATGGAGCGGGGCCCGTTTCGAGCGAGCGACACTCCCCGCGCTCCAGCCTTCACTCGAGGAAGTGGCTCTCGATGACACGCGAGCGCTCGAAGCCTTCGAGCTTTAGCGCGTCCGCGGTCACTTGAAGGGCGGCATCGAGTGGGAGCAAGCCGATCAACTCTCCACGGAGGATGCGCACGCCGGCGTCGTTGGCGCGGCGCTCGACCTCGCGCCAGACTTTCGCGAGCGACGTCTGCGTCGTGTCGAGCAGGTTCATCGAGACCTGCGCGCGCGGCGGGTCGGTCAGCTCGAATCCGAGCGCCTGCACCGCGGGCAGGCCGCCCGACGACTCGCGTATCTCCTTCGCGATGC
>JANNUM010000295.1:0-5369 GCA_031395235.1 Chloroflexota bacterium | reverse complement strand
GCCCATCGGGCCCATCATTCCCTGCTGCTGGCCGCCGGCCATGCCGCCGCGCGACAGTCCGACCGAGTCGAGCTCGTCGAGGAAGAGGATGCAGCACCCCGGCTGTCCGGGCGTCGCGTACTTCCGCGCGAGGCCGCGCGCTTTGCGGAAGAGTGAGATGACGATGAGGGCGTCGACGCCCATCCACATGCTCGACAGGCTCGAGGCGTCCACGTAGATGAACGGCAGGTTCGCCTCCGCCGCCATGACGCCCGCCAGGAACGTCTTGCCGGTACCGGGCGGGCCCGCGAGGAGCATTCCCTGGGGCATGTCGCCGCCGCGGTCCTGGAACGCCTTCACCCCTTTGAGGATGCGGACCAGGCTCTTGGCGTGATCGAGCAGGTCGGGCTGGCCACGGTAGTTCTCGAAGGAGAGGCCGATCTGCGGGTTGTCCGGCGTGACCGTGTAGGTGCGCGGCCGCGACATGAACCACATCAGCGCGCCGAACTGCACGATCATCATGAACGAGTAGAAGAGCAGCAGGACGAGCAGCTGCGGAGCTTGGCCGATCATGTCGAGGATCCCTTGGAAGATGCCGCGGATGCCGTACAGGCCGATCGCGCCACCGACGATGATGAACAGGATCAGCAGGCGTTTCTTGTTGTGGTCCAGCACGTACGCGGTGGTGCCGAGTCTTGTCTGCATGCTCGCCATCTAGTTCACGCCAACGATCTGGTCGCCGGTCACGTTCAGGACGAATCCGACGAGGATGTCCGTACCATCACTGGTGCGACCGCCCAAAACGTACGCGGCGAGGACGCGACCGCTCTTCTCCACCGCCCCCACGAACTTCATAGATCGGATATCGGCCAAAGGTTCGATCGCCGTCTGAAGCTGCTTCAGGACTTCCATGTCCAGCTGGTTGGCCAGCCCCTTTGCGTCATCGCTCAGGATCGCCCGCGCGACGTCGGCCGTGACGGCCGGCTCCGCCGCCCTCGGCAGGCTGGCGTAGGGATTCGCGTCGGCTCCCCTGTCTGTCACGGCGTACAGGACGACGCCGGTCAGGAGGCCGCCGAGGAAGGTCGCCAGGATGAGCGCCGCGCGGGCGCTGTTGATTGGACCGCTACCAAGCGCGCCGGCGTTACTCAACGCGCACCACCTTGCCCCCGACGATCGTGAGCGCGAGCGGGAAGAACTGGTACTGACCGCCGGTGGCCTGCAGCTCCACCGCGTAGATGTGGACGCTGATCCGTCCGGAGGACGAGCCTCCAAGGTAGGTGACGGTGAGCGGCTTCGCGCTCGTCGCCTGCTGCGACACGCTCTGCTGTTGGACCGCGCGCGAAACGACGTCCCGCGCCGGCTGGAGCTGCGCGAGGCTGTCGGACTCACGCTGGAGGAGGGCCATCACGTACTTGTGGGCGTCGCTCGACTCGCCGCCCCCGCCGAGGATCCCTGAGTCGGCGACAAGCGTCGTGCTGAATGCCGTGCCCACGTAGCCAATGAGACCACCGACGAGCAGCATCGCCATCGCGGTGCGCACGACGGGCGGGAGCAGCTTCAGCCCGAACATCTAGGAAAGTGTAGTCGGGCAGCCTTCGCTGCCCTCGTCTGCTTGGCGTGTGCGCGCTCCGCGCGCCACGCCGCAGTAGTTGCCGTTAAGCGGGCGCTGGCGTGGAGCGATGGCGAAGGCGGTCCTCCACCTCCTGCCACAGGGAAACGATCTGGCTGGCGTTGAAGATCGACGAATACGTGCCGGATACGACGCCCACCAGTAGCGCCAGGGCGAAGTTTCGCATCGAGAAGCCGCCGAACAGATAAAGGGCCAGCAGCATGAATACGACCGTCAGACCCGTGACGATCGAACGGGTCATGGTCTGCATGATCGAGAAGTTGATGACCGGGTTCAATGCCTCGCCCGGGTTCAGACGGAGGTTCTCGCGGATCCGGTCGAACACGACGATCGTGTCGTGGACCGAGAAGCCGATGATCGTCAGCACCGCGGTCACGAAGAGGCTGTCGATCTCGACATCGAAGAAGTAGCCCAGGATCGCGAAGAGTCCGAGGACCAGAACCGCGTCATGGAGCAGCGCGATGATCGCCGAGATCCCGTAGCGGAACGCCGAACCCCACCCGAAGCTGCGGAACGCGAATGCGATGAGCAGGACGATGAGGAGCGAGGCGAGCGCGATCGAGCGGACCGCGTTGTTGATGAGCTCGCCGCTGAACGATGGGCTCACGACCTGCGGGTTCACGTCGCGAACCCGGTTGCCGTACTTCTCCCGAAGGGCCGCCTCGGTCGCCACCTGCTCGGCCGGGCTCATCTCGAACGTACGGATCTCGACTCGGCCGCCCTCGGCCACGATGATCTGCGCCTCCTGCCGACCCAGCCCGGTCATAACGTTGCGGATCTCGACAACGCTCGGCGACGAATCGAATCGGACGTCGATGAGCGTGCCCCCACGAAACTCGATGCCCGGCTTCAGGCCGCCGAGCAACAGGAAGACGATCCCGGGCACGATCATGAGTCCCGAGATCGCGAAGTACAGCCATTTGCGCTCGACGAAGCGGACCATCAGCGACTCAGCGTCGCCGGCACGGCGGTACGCGTGCCGCCGGTGTCGGTGGGTCGCTCTTCGACGCCGTACAGCTGCCTCTTCCGGAGTGCTGGGAATGCGATCGCCCCTTGCAGCAGCATCTGAGTGACGATGACCGCGGTGAAGAACGAGACGCTGACGCCGATGGCCAGCGTGAGCGCGAAGCCTTTGACCGTGCCGGTGCCGAACCAGAACAGGATGCCCGCAGTCATGATCGTGGCCATGTTCGAATAGAAGATCGAGGGGAACGCTCGCTTCCGGCCTTCCTCGACCGCCGCCCGGAGCGATTTGCCCGTGCGCAACTCTTCCTTCAGCCGTTCGAAGGTAAGCACGTTGGCGTCAGCGGCCATGCCGATCGAGAGGAGGAATCCCGCGATACCCGCGAGTGTGAGCGTGACCGGGACGAGCCGGAAGATCGCGTACGTGAGCGCCGCGTAGTAGAGGAGTGCGAGCACCGCAAGGGCCCCGGGGAGGCGGTAATACGCGATCATGAAGAACGCGACGAGCAGGAGGCCGATCACGCCGGCCACGACGCTCTGCTGGACCGAGTCGCGGCCGAGCGTCGGTTCGATGCGCGACGACTGGATGACCTCCAGTGGGACCGGAAGCGAGCCGGACTTCAGCTGGATCGCGAGCTCATTCGCGCTCTTGGTGGTGAAGTTCCCTTCGATGATCCCGGAGCCCGTGTTGAACACGGTCTGGATCACCGGCGCCGAGACCTCCCGGCCGTCGAGGGTGATCTGCACCGGCTGGTTCAGATAGTCCTTTGAGATCTGGACCCAGCGATTCCCCGCTGCGCCTTTGAACTCGAAGGCGACCACGGGCTGCGTTCCGTTCTGGAAGGTCACGTACACGCCGTTCGGGTTGAGGTCCGCTCCGGTGAGTGGCGGCACCAGCGAGATGAACTCTCCCGGCTTGTCCTTGTCGGGGACCTTCACCTCGAGGAATGCCTGTCGTGTCGCGAGGTCGTTGGCCTGCTGGATATCCGAAACGCCGGGCAGCTCCAGCAGGATCTTGTCGGTGCCGAGACCTTGGATGACGGGTTCCGAAACGCCAAGCGCGTTGATGCGGCGCTCGATCACGCCGATCGCCTGGGTCTGGAGCTCGCTCTGGCTGGCATTCGAGCCCACGGGCAGCTTCTCGAACTGCAGACGGAGGATGAGCTGCGTGCCACCCTGCAGATCGAGGCCAAGGTGAGTCTTGATCTCCTGGTTGAGATGGAAGTCGCCGATATTCACGCAGATACCCGGGCAGTTGAAGGGGAACGAGAACTGGTGCTTCGGGATGTCCACGAAGACGGCGAGCACCGCCACGAGCACGACTAACCAGGAACTCAGACGCATCTCTTTTGAGCTATTCCTCCGGGCGTGAAAAGAGCGCCACTCGGGCGCTCGACCTCGTGAGTATAAGTGACGGAGGCGTGCCTGACGCCTTAATTCGCAGGCTTTTCGCGCGAGGCCGCGAGCCGCTCGCGCGCCTCCCGCATCTCGCGGTCGAAAGCGGTCTCGTTCGGGTCACTGGGCGTGGTCGCCGGGACCGCCGGCGGCGCGGCCTCCGCGACCGGCGTCGGCGTGGTCGCCAGCCTCTCGAGGAGCTTGTCCGCCTTGAGGAACTTGTCAGCCTGAAGGAACTCCTCGCGGAACTCATCCGAGGTGCGGCGCAGATCGCCCACCACGCGGCCCACGTCGCGCGCCATGCGCGGCAGGCGCTCCGGCCCGAGGACGAGGAGGGCGACCACGAGGACGAGGAGCAGCTCCTCGGCGCCGATGCCGAGCATCAGCGGCGCTCCACCGCGGCCGCGCGGGCGGCATTCGCTGCGTCGCGCAGCGAGCGGGCGGCGGACGACGCCGCCGTCTCGAAGTCCGGACCGGACGAGGCGTAGGTGATGGAGCGCGATGCCGACGGCAGGACCCCGCCCCCGCGCGCGTCAAGCGCGGCGCGGATCGCCGTGGTGATGTCCCCGCCCTGGCTGCCGACGCCGGGCATGAGGAACAAACGATCGGGCGCCAGCTCTCGGATGCGACGCGCCTCCTCCGGATACGTCGCGCCGACGACGAAGCCGCACGCGTCAGCCGGGAACGAGGCGACGCTGCGCTCCACGACGCGCTCGTAGAGGGGACGCCCCTCGACGATCAGGTCCTGGAGGTCCCCCGCCCCGGGATTGCTCGTGCGCGCGAGCACCAGCGCGTAGCGTCCCTCACGGCAGAACGGCTCGATGCTGTCCATGCCGAGGTACGGCGCGACGGTCACCGCATCCGCATGAAAGGAATCGAAGAGAGCGTCGGCGTACGCGGCTGAGGTGTTCGGGACGTCGCCACGCTTCGCGTCGAGCACGATGGGGATGTCGTCGGGGATCGCCTGGAGCGTGAGCCCCAGGACATCAAAGGCCGCGCTCCCGTAACGCTCGTAGAACGCGAGGTTCGGCTTGTAGGCGCACGCATAGTCGGACGTAGCGCGGATCACCCTCCGAAGAAAACGCAGCGCGGCCTGTGGACCGGAGCCGAGCATCTCGGGGATGAGATCGGGTTCGGGGTCGAGCCCGACACAGACGATGCTGTCCCGCGCTCGCGACGACTCCGCGAGCTTGGTGAGGAAGGACACGTCGCGACCTATCATAAGGACGCTTCCAGTATTCGAAGAAGGGACCCATGCGACGCTCGCTTCGCGGTCCGCCCGGGTGGGCGCTGGCCGCGACACGAACGTACGCCTCGCGCCTGTGATCGGACTCGTTGGAGCCGGCGGCATCGGTGTCCTGCTCTTCCAGCACATGAACCTGCTCCATTACCACGAGGCCGG
>JANNUM010000264.1:0-3689 GCA_031395235.1 Chloroflexota bacterium | reverse complement strand
ACCGGGAACCAGCTCAACTGGATCGAAAAGACCAGGATCGCGAGCAGCCCGAGCCAGAAGATCGGCATCGACACGCCGACGAGCGCGACGAACATGGCCAAGGTGTCCACCCAAGTGTTGTGGCGTAGCGCCGACAGGATGCCCAGAGAAACGCCGAACAGGAGGCTCACGATGAAGGCCGCCGCCGCGAGCTCGGCCGTGCGCGGCAGCCGCTCGCTCAGCTCCAACGCGACCGGCCGCCCGTTCTGCAACGAGCGGCCGAGGTCGCCCTGGAGCGCCCGCCCTACGAAGTCCAGGTACTGGACGTGGATCGGACGGTCGAGCCCCATCTCATGTCGGATCCGCTCCAGGCGCTCCGGCGTCGCGAGGTTGTCACCGAGGTAGATCGACGCCGGATCGCCTGGTATCAGGTGCAGCATCAGGAAGACCGCGGCCGAGACGGCGAACACCGTCGGGATCGCGAGCAGCAGACGCTGCTGGATGAAAACGATCACATCGTCGTCGCCATTTCTCCCATACCCACGCTACGGCTTCTGCAGGTACGCCGTGTGGAAGAACGGGTAGTTGCCCGTCCAGTCCACGGTCACGTCCCGCAGCGTCTTTTGATGGGCGAAGATCGACAACGGATCGGCGAAGAAGATCATGACCGCCTCGTCGAGGAGCTTGTTCTGGATCTGCGAGTACAGGGCCTTGCGCTTCTCGACGTCGGTCTGGGACGCGGCATCGTCGATCAGCCGGTCCATCTCCGGGTTCTTGTAGCGGTTGCGGTTCGTGCCGCCGTTCGCATTGCGCGAGTGCACGAGGATGCGGAGGACGTCAGGGTCGCCGTGGGACTCCCACCAGAACTGCATGTGGTGCTTACCGGCGCGCACCGCGTCGAAGTAGCCGGCGCGCGCGAGGCCCTGAAGGTCGAGCTGGAAACCCGCGGGCTTCAGGTTGCTCTGGAGGAACGTCGCCATGTTCCGCGCGTTGTCGGAATCTGAGCGGAAGTACAGGCCGAGCTTCAGCGGCACGCCACCCTTCTCGCGCACGCCGGTGGCTGTGTTCATGCGGAACCCGGCCTCGTCGAGCAGTGCCCCTGCGCGCTTCGCGTCGTACTTGTACTTGTCGCACATCTTGGCGTCGTACCCGAGGACGTTCGGCGTGATCGGGCTGCACGCGGGCTTGAACACGCCGTTCCACACGGTCTGGTTCATCGCGGTCTTGTCAACGGCCCACTCGATCGCCTGGCGCACGCGCACGTCATCGAGCGGCGGGTTCTCGACATTCATCATCATCGAGTGGCCCGAGCCGGCCTGGAGCGGATCGAGGACGACAAGCTTGCCCGACGACTTCACCCGCTGGTAGTCCTGGGTCGGCACGTCCTCGACGAACGTCAGCTCGCCCGATTCGGCGGTGGCGATGCGCGTCGTGGATTCGGGGATGATCCGCAGGGTGATCTTGTCCAGGTACGGGGCGCCGCGGCTTTTCAGGAACGCCGGGCCCCACTTGTAGTCGTCGTTACGCACGAGGACGACTTCGGCGTCGGCGCTGTACGACGCGAATTTGAATGGGCCGGTGCCGACGAGCGCGGTGCTGCCGTAGTCCTTGCCGGCCTTCCGCACAGCCTCCGGCGAGATCGGCGCGAGGTACGGGACGGAGACCGAGTCGAGGAACGGCGCGTACGGCGTCTTGAAGCGCACGCGCGCGGTCGCGTCGTCGACGACGTCGGTGCCGTCGTACGGGCCGAGGAGCGAGATGCCGAGCTGCGACTTGGTCGCCGGATCGACAATGCGGTCGAAGGTGAACTTCACGGCCTGCGCGTTGAAGGGTGTGCCGTCGTGGAACTTCACGTCCTTGCGAAGCTTGAAGGTGTAGGTCTTCGCGTCCGGCGAGACCTGCCACGACTCAGCGAGGCCGGCTTCGTACTTGCCGGCGGCGGTCTGCCACACCAATGGGTCGAACACGTGATAGCCGATCTTGCCGACGACCGAGAACGTCGTCACGGTCGGGTCGAGCGTGTCGAATTTCGTCGCGAGACCGTAGATGAGCGTGCCTCCTGCGGTCGGTCCCGCCGGGCTGGCGCTCGGAGCCGACGGCTGCGCAGGAGCGCACGCGGCGGAGACGATCGACAGCGCGGCGAGGAACGCGGTGATCAGGCGAAAGTGGCGAGCTTGGCGGTTCATGTTTCTTCCTTCCTTGATGTGGCGTCATCGTTGTGATCGGGCCAATGCGCTACGAGGTCGGCACGGGCCTCCTGGATGTGGGTGCGCAGTGTCTGGGCGGCCGCGGCGGTATCGTGCCGACGCAGCGCGCTGATGGTCGGCAGGTGGGACTCGGGAACGTCGCGAAGCGTACTGAGCGCGTTCTGGCGGAAGAGCAGGATGCGCCGGATGTTCACCTCGGTGATCTTCCAGAGATATGCGATCTGGCGATTGCCGGAGAGCTCGACGACGCGCCGGTGGAAATCGAGGTCAGCGTCCACGAGCCGCCGCACGTCCTTGCGCGCCGCCAGCGTGCGCATCCGCTCGGTCCTCCGTTGCAGCTCGTCGACCGCCTCCGGCGTGGCCCGGGACGCGGCCTCGGCAGCGGCGAACGATTCGAGCGCCTCGCGCACGCCATACACGTCGACGACGGTGGAGCGGTCGAGCGTCGTCGTGAAGCTGCCGCGACGCGGCACGTTCTCGACGAGGCCCTCCTGCGCGAGCTTCGCCATCGCCGCGCGCACCGGACCGCGGCTGACGCCGAGGTGGTGGGCGGTGCGCAGCTGGTTGATCCGACGACCCGGTGGGATCTCCCCGTGCACGATCGCGTCGCGCAGCCGCGCGAGGACCTCCAGGTCGAGCGTCGGTGACTCGACAGCCCGTAACCCCATCCTCACCACGGCTGGAACTGTAAACAATCGCCAATTCAGGCGCCAGGCAGCCGCACCCGCGTGGGCTCCGGCGGCTCGAGGCCAAGCATTTCCGGCGTGATGAGCGCGATCGGCAGCGAGCCCTGCTGGAGCAACCGATCGTGGAACGCCCGCAAGTCGAACGCGCTGCCCTGCCGCACCTCGGCCCGCGCTCGCAGCTGACGGATCAGGTCCGAGCCGACGAGATAGATGAGCCCAGCGCCAGGGAACATGCTGTTCTTCACGGCCTCGGCACGAGCGGCGGCGGATGACATGCCTGCTCGCTCCTCGTACAGGCGCGCCGCGTCATCGAGGGTGAGCCTTCCCTCGTGGAGACGGATGTCGACGAGCGCCCGTGCCGCGGCGCGAAGCCGCCCCTGCCGCGCGAAGAACCGCTCGAGCGGCGTGACGAGGTCGGTCTCGGCCAGGACCTGCGTGGCGTACGTCGCCCAGCCCTCAGCCATCGTCCCTCCGCAGAAGAAGGCGATCCGGGACGCGCAGTCGACCGCGGCGACGCGCCCGATGCGCGACGCGGCACCGTAGGCGTGCCAGTTCTGGAAGTGGTGGCCCACGCTTCCGTGGTGGACGACGTGATTCAGCTTGATGACGCTGTCGTTCTGTTCGCGCACGATCCGCGCGGCTCGGTCGGCGGGCGTCGACGCATCAAGCGGAGCGACGAAGTATTCATGGGGGAGCGCTGCGCCGAACGCGGGCGGCGAGCGGTACGGCAGAAAGTAGAGATACGGCGCGGCCTCGCGCGCCCACGACGGCTGCGGTACGAAGCGCAGCGGCCAATCGACCCACGTGAGGAGCCGGC
>JANNUM010000214.1:0-1529 GCA_031395235.1 Chloroflexota bacterium | reverse complement strand
CGGCCTGGAACCCCGCGTCGAACCGCCGCTGGAAGCCGATCTGCACCTTTCCATCGGCCTTCGCGACGTGCTCGACGACCTTCCTGCTCGAGGCGAGGTCGAGCGAGATCGGCTTCTCGCAGAACGCGGGCAGCCCGAGATCTAGGCACTGGTGGATGAGATCGGCGTGCGTGCCCGTGGGAGTCACGATCACCGCGGCGTCCGCGCCCTTGAACGCCTCGTCGACGGTGGCGACCGGTCGCGCGCCGAGCGCGCCCGCGACGTCCTTCGCGCGGGCCGTGTCCGCGTCGTACACGCGGACCTCGGTCACGCCGGGCATCTCGCGCAGGACCTTCGCGTGGAACGCGCCGAGCCGCCCGACACCGAGGATCGCGATCTTCACGCGCGCCATTCTGCGGAGCGGCCGACAATCCTGCTGTGAGACCGATACGGGCCGTGCTCTTCGACTGGGGCGACACGCTCTTTGCGAGCCCGGATGCGCCGCGCGTCATCGTCGACGCCGCGAGAGAGCATGGCGCGAGCGTGACCTACGACGACGCGCGCGCGCTGTGGGACGAGATCTGGGCGGCCGGGAAGACGCCGGAGGAGCTGGCGAAGGGCCGCGATCTCTCCCTCGAGCTCCATCGCTCTGCCTGGACGTCCCTCTTCGAGCGCGCCGACCGGGTCACGCCCGGGCTCGCGCCCGTGCTCTACGAACGCGTCATGTCACAGGACCGCTGGATCCCGTACGCGGACACCGAGCCGACGCTGCGCGCGCTTCGCGAGCGGGGTGTCCGTATCGGTGTCGTGAGCAACGTGCCGCGCGACCTCGCGCCGATCTTCGGCGCGAAGGGACTGCGCGAGCTCGTCGACGCGTTCACGCATTCGTACGAGGTCGGTGCCGAGAAGCCGGACCCGCGCATCTTCCTCGCCGCATGCGCGAAGCTCGCTGTCGCGCCAGAGGAGACGCTCATGGTCGGCGACCACGCGATCGCCGATGGGGGCGCTCAGGCCGCGGGCCTTCGCTTCCACCACCTCGCCGGAGCAGTCAGGCCGGGTGGTGTGCGCGGTCTCTCGCAGGTCATCGATGTCGTGGAGAAGTCGCGTTCGCCGAGCTGATCCCTTTTCGGCGCGTTGGGGCCCTCCCGAGGCCTCATACTCGTGAGTGAGTGCGCCGCGACGACATCCGCAACATCGCGATCATCGCGCACGTCGACCACGGCAAGACCACCCTCGTGGACGCAATGCTCCGCCAGAGCCACATCTTTCGCGAGAACCAGCAGCTGACGGAGCGCGTCATGGACTCGGACGCTCTCGAGCGCGAGCGTGGGATCACGATCATGGCCAAGAACACGGCGATCACGTACCGCGGCGTGAAGATCAACATCGTCGACACGCCGGGGCACGCGGATTTCGGTGGCGAGGTCGAGCGCGTGATGAACATGGTCGACGGTGTGCTGCTGCTCGTCGACGCCGTCGACGGCCCCATGCCGCAGACGAAATTCGTGCTGCGCCAGGCCCTTCGCCGCGGCCACCAGGCGATCGTTGTC
>JANNUM010000187.1:0-5257 GCA_031395235.1 Chloroflexota bacterium | reverse complement strand
GGCCCGTGAGGTTCGTCCCGCTCCGCGGCCAAGCAGGATTCCGCGGTTGAGCACGATCCTCTTCGAAGGCGGCCGCATCCACGTGGGAGATGGAACCAGCGCCGAAGCGCTCCTCGCCCGCGACGGACGCGTCGCCGCCGTCGGACGGCGCGATGAGGTGCGGCGCGCGGCGGGAAGTGCCGAGGCCGTCGACCTTCGCGGCGGACTGATGGTCCCCGGCTGGTTCGACGCGCACGTGCACTTCGTCTGGTGGGCGGAGCAGATGGCAAGGCTCGACGTGGCGGACACGACGACGCTGGAGGACGCCTTGGACCGCATCGCGTCGTTCTCGAGCGCCCTGGCGCAGGGCGCGTGGGTCCTTGGCGGACGTTTCGACAAGAACAAATGGGGACGGTGGCCGACGGCGGTCGATCTCGATCGGGTCACGGACGGGCATCCCGCGCTACTGCGCAGCCGCGATGGTCACTCGCGGTGGCTCAACAGCGCCGCGATCGCGCGCGCGGGCATCACGCGGGACACCGCGACACCCGAGGGCGGGGCGATCTTCCGCGACGACCGCGGCGAGGCCACCGGCGTGCTCCAGGAGAACGCGAACGCGCTCGCCGACGCGGTCATCCCACCGCCGAACGACGACGAGATGCTGGCCGACGCCAGGCGCGGGCAGCTCGAGGCCTGGCGCCGCGGCATCACCGGTCTCGAGGACCTGGACCAGTTCCTCGGGCGCTCGCCGGTCGCGGTGCTCGCGCGCATGCGCGACGCTGGAGACCTAGCGCTGCGCGTCTACATGGGGATCCCACACGCGCGGCTCGCGGACGCGCTCGAGCAGCGCCTGCGCACCGGTGAAGGCGACGAATGGCTGCGCACCGGGCACCTCAAGATCTTCGCCGACGGCGCTCTCGGCTCCCAGACCGCCGCGCTCGAGGAGCCGTACGAGGGCTCGCGCGATCGGGGAATCCTGACGGTCGAGCCCGGTCAGCTCGCGAAAGACGTGGCGGCGGCGGCCGCATCGGGTATCGCAGTCGCGATCCACGCCATCGGCGATCGCGCGGTGCACGTCGCGCTCGACGCGATCGAGCCGACGCGAGCGAGCGCTCCGCAGCTGCGGCAGAAGATCGAGCACGTGCAGCTCGTGCGCGCCGATGACCTCGCGCGCTTCGGCGCGCTCGGCATCATCGCGTCGATGCAGCCGATCCATGCGACGAGCGACCGTGACCTCGCGGACCGGTACTGGGGAGCGGCGCGGGTCGCGCGTGCGTACCCGTGGCGCACGCTGCGCCGCACGGGCGCCGTGCTCGCGTTCGGATCCGATGCGCCGGTCGAGCCGATCGACCCCTTGCTCGGGATCCACGCGGCCGTGACGCGCCGGCGACCGCAGGACGACGACGCGTGGCGTCCGGAGCAGCGCCTCACGATCGAGGAGGCGCTCGCCGGTTACGCAGCGGGTCCCGCGTACGCCATGTCGAACGAGCGTGTGGCGGGATCGCTGCGCGTCGGCATGCGCTGCGACGCGACGGTCATCGACCGCGATCTCGCACGCTGCGCCGAAGACGAGCTGCTCGAGGCGCGCGTGCGCGCGACGATCACCGGTGGACTCGTGCGCTTCGCGGATGGGCTCGGTTAGTTCAAAGACACCCGTCCTTCGCCGTGCGCGCGCAGGCGCACCAGGAGGTCGCGAAGGAGTGTCGTCTCGCGCTCCAGCAGGTTCTTCTCCGATTTGAGGCGCTCGGCGTCGCTAGGAAGCTCGAGCAGCCGTTGGCGCTCGCTCGCGTCCACCGCGAGGCTGGCGGCGATGCGGTAGGCCGCCTCACGCGGCGGCACCGTCGCGAGCTCATCGACTATCGCGCGATCCCCGCGCGCGTCGTCGGTGACCGCCATGACCGCGACGATGTATTGGCCATAGGCCTCGACCGCGATGGCGGCACGAGCGGGCGCGCCGTCACCCTCGCTCTCGTCAAGATAGCGGACGCGACCGACGAGATACGGCTCCGTGTCGGGGAGCGCCTCCTCCAGCGCGAAGCGGCGGCCGCCGCGTACGACGATGTACGAGCGACCGTCGGAGAGCGGCGAGAAGGCCATGATCTTGGCCTCCGTGCCTATCGCGTGCGGTTCGGCGCTCGCCCCGAATTCCTGACCGGAGCGGATGAGCACGACGCCGAACGGGCGATCCTGGTCCATACAGCGCCGCACCAGCAGGCGGTAGCGCGGCTCGAAGATGTGCAGCGGCAGCAGCATCTCGGGGAACAGCACGGTGGTGAGCGGAAAGAGCGGAAGAAGCTCCGCCATCGTCTCAACGGTACTCTCCGCGCGTGATCCGACCAGCGGCGGGCGCGCTCGACGGCATCCGCGTGCTCGACCTCACGCGAGCGCTCGCGGGACCGTACTGCACCCTCATGCTCGGAGACCACGGGGCGGACGTGATCAAAGTCGAAATGCCGGGAACGGGCGACGAGACGCGCGACTGGGCGCCGCCCAGCATCAAGGGCATCTCGGCGTATTACCTTGCCATCAATCGCAACAAGCGCAGCGTGACGGTCGACCTGAAGAACCCCGACGGCAAACGCGTGCTGGAGCGTCTCATCGAGCGGTGCGACGTCGTCGTTGAGAACTTCAGCCCCGGAACGCTCGCGCGTCTCGGCTTTCCCGACGAACGCGTCCGCGCGATCAATCCGCGGTCCGTCCTCTGCCACATCAGCGGCTTCGGCCAGGACGGTCCGGGTCGCGCGTGGCCCGCCTACGACCTCATCGTGCAGGGAATGGGCGGGATCATGAGCCTCACCGGCGAGGCCGGCGGCGAGCCCGTGATGGTCGGCGTGCCTCAGGCCGACATGGTCGCGGGCATGTTCGCGGCGTTCGCGATCGCCGCCGCGTTGCGCGCCCGTGAGCGCAGCGGTGAGGGGCAGGTCATAGACGCGACGATGATCGGCGGGCAGGTCGCCATGCTCTCGCGCCAGGCCGCCCGCTATTTCGCGGACGGGACCGTTCCCCGGCCCGAGGGGAACCTGCACGCGTCGATCGTTCCGTACCAGACGTTCCGTGCGAGCGACGGGCACGTCAACATTGGCGTCGCGAACAACGCGCTCTTCGAGCGCTTCTGTCGCGCGCTCGATCTCGACGAGCTGCTCGAGGACGAGCGCTTCACCGACAACCCCCGGCGGGTCGCGCACCGGAAAGAGATCGTCCCGATCATCGAACGCCGCATCCGGGCGCTGACAAAGCTGGAGGTGGTGCGACGGTTGCGCGAGGCCAACGTCCCGGTCGGCCCCATCAATGCGCTGGACGAGGTGTTCGCCGATCCGGTGGTGCGGCATCTCGGCCTGATCGCGGAGGTCGATCACCCGACGGCCGGCCGCGTACGCGCTCCCGGCATCCCGGTACGTCTGTCCGGAACGCCGCCGTCGGTCCGCCGACATCCGCCGGAGCTTGGCGAGCACACCGACGAGGTCCTGCGCGAGCTGGGATACGCCACAGAGGCGATCGCGGCGCTCCGTCGCGACGGCGCGATCTGAACAGCACGCAGGTCGTCCAACAGCCGCGGTGCCGGCCGCTCTGGCTGGTCGGCGTCCTTACCGTCCTCTCGTTCGGCGCGTACGTCCCGATCTGGTTCGGGCTCACGTGGGTCGAGCTCAAGCGCGAGACGGGCGACGCCCGCATGGCGCCGTTCGCGCACGCCCTGTCCATCTTCGCGCCGGTCTACGGACTCTGGCAGGCGCACCGCCACTTCACGCTGCTCGATATGCTGCGGCGCAAGGTCGATCCGGATCACGGCGTCGACGCGTTGACCGGCGCGATCGGCACCGGCATCTGGTGGCTGACATTCACGCACTACTCGACCGATCCGATCTTCGTTGCGCTCGACGCGATCGAGCTCGCGGCCGGCGCCGCGATCGTCGTATACGGGCAACGTGCGCTCAATGGGTACTGGCGCTCGCGTCCCGGTCCGAAGGTGGAGGAGCGGATGACCCAGTTCGACTGGCTCGCGGTTGGCGTCGCCGCGAGCTACGCACTGTTCACGCTGATCGGCGTGCTCGCCACGCCGGCGCCATAGGATGTCGAACATCCTCGTCGTCGGCTCCCTCGCGTACGACGACGTGCAGACGCCCGTCGAGCATCGCACCAACGTGCTCGGCGGCGCGGCGTCGTACTTCGCGATCGCCGCGCGGTTGTACGCACCGGTGCGCCTCGTGGGTGTCATCGGCGACGACTTCCGCGAGGAGGACGTGGAGCGCCTGCGCTCGCGCGGCATCGACCTGGCCGGTCTCGAGCGCCGACCCGGTACGTCATTCCGCTGGCTCGGCCGCTACGACTACGCGATGAGTACGGCGGAGACGATCAACACCGACCTCGGTGTGTTCGCCGATTGGCGGCCGCGTGTGCCCGAGTCATTCGCGGACAGCGAGTTCGTGTTCCTCGCGAACATCGATCCCGAGATCCAGCTGGCGACGCTCCGGAGCGTCCGCTCGCCGAAGGCGATCGCGCTCGACACGATGAACTACTGGATCGATCACAAACGCGATGCGCTGTTGGAGGTGCTCTCGCACGTCGACATCGTCAGCATCAATGAATCCGAGGCGCGTCAGCTCTGCGACACGGTCAGTGTTCCTAAGGCCGCGCGCGACATCCTCGCTCTGGGCCCGCGCGCGGTCGTGGTCAAACGAGGCGAGTACGGCTCGGTGCTGTTCACGCGTGCCTTCTCGTTCTGGTCGCCCGCCTTCCCGTTCGACGAGGTCACCGATCCGACCGGGGCGGGAGACAGCTTCGCCGGCGGCTTTCTGGGCCACCTCGCGGCGTCCGGTTCGGTCGACGACCGCGCGCTGCGCCAAGCGACCCTCCACGGGACCGTGTGCGCCTCGTTCGCCGTCGAGAGCTTCAGCGTGGACGGGATCGAGGCGGCCACGCCGGAGGATGTCGCGGGCCGGTACCGGCTGCTCCAAGAGCTGGTCAAGGTCTAGGTCCGGGCAGGGAACCGGGCGCCGTGAGCGCTGTAAAGAGGGTGAGAACCGACTCCGTGGAGGGCCGGCCGACGGAGGACGCAGTACTTGTGGAACGTTCGAGAAATGGCGATCAGGACGCCTACGCCGAGCTCGTGACGCGTTACCAGGCGATCGCTGCGAGCACCGCATACGTGATCACCGGGACCGCGGCCGACGCCGAGGACGTGGCACAGGACGCCTTCGTGAAGGCGTATTACGCGCTCGACCGCTTCCGCGCGGGCGCGCCCTTCCGCCCCTGGCTGCTCCGTATCGTCGCGAACGAGGCC
>JANNUM010000145.1:0-7307 GCA_031395235.1 Chloroflexota bacterium | reverse complement strand
CGGCCTGGGACCGGAGGAGCTGGAGAGAGGGGTCAACGCCCTTCTCCCCGAGGACATCGCGATCTCGGATCTGGAGCCCGCGGAGGATTCGTTCCACGCGAGGTTCTCGGCGACGGGACGCACATATGAATATCGGATCCGGAACGCGGCGGTGCGCGACCCGCTCTGGACGCGACGCGAGCAGTGGCATCCGGGCGAGCTCGATGTCGCGGCGATGCGCGCGGCGGCGGCCAAGCTCGTTGGGCGCCACGACTTCGCCGCGTTCGCGGCAGGCGAGTCGGGCGAACGCACCGTGAAGCGCGCCGAGTGGATCTCCGAGGGGACCGTCCTCCGCTTCGAGATCGAGTCGGACGCCTTCCTCCGCGGGATGGTCCGCGGGATCGTGGGGACGCTGGTGTGGGCGGGTCGCGGGAAGATGACGGTCGAGCGATTCGGCGAGGTCCTCGCGGCGAGGGATCGCGCGCTCGCGGGCCCGAGTGCGCCGGCGAAGGGTCTGTGCCTGGTGGCGGTCCGGTATGGTGACGGCGGAAGCAGACGACAGGACGGAAGCGAGAATTGGGAATGATGACGAAGACATACGCGGTGAGGAGCTCTGGCAAGACATACGCGATCAAGAGCGCTGAAATCCAGCGCGAGTGGCGCGTGGTCGACGCCGATGGCGCCACGCTTGGCCGCCTCGCGACGCGTATCGCGACGCTGCTTCGCGGGAAGCACCGCGTGACGTTCTCGACCCACATCGATACCGGCGATCCGGTCATCGTCCTGAACGCGTCCAAGATCAAGGTGACCGGGCGGAAGCTCAAGGCGAAGCAGTACGTCCGTCACTCCGGCTATCCCGGCGGCATGCGTACCGAGAGCCTCGAACGGCTTCTCGCGCGGCGTCCCGAGGAGGTCATTCGCCGGGCGGTCCGCGGGATGCTTCCGCAGAACCGACTGGGCGAGCAGATGATCCGCAAGCTCCACGTGTACGCCGGTGCCGAGCATCCGCACGCCGCGCAGCGTCCGACCGAGCTGAAGGAGGCGACAGCGCGATGAAGGCAGCACCGTACTTCCAGGGGACCGGCCGCCGAAAGACATCGATCGCTCGCGTCCGGCTGGTGCCCGGCGACGGCACCGTCGTCGTGAACGGCAAGGCGCTGGACGACTACTTCGGACGCGACGGCGCGACCGACCGCGCGACGCTCCCGTTCACGGTGACCAACACCGCGCGCCGCTTCAACGCCATGATCAAGGTGGAGGGCGGCGGCGTGACCGGGCAGATCGGCGCGATCGCCCACGGGATCGCGCGGGCGCTCCAGCAGATGGACAAGGAGCTGGGGCCCGCCCTCCGGCGCGCCGGGCTCCTGACCAGAGACCCCCGTGCCAAGGAGCGGAAGAAGCCAGGCCTCAAGCGGGCGCGCAAGGCGCCGCAGTTCACCAAGCGCTAGCGGCCGCACTACCTGCCAGCGCACACTAGGGCGCTAGTGGGCACACGCTCGTCCGACTTCAACTACAAGGTCGCGCTCGCATCCGGTCTGAAGAGCCTGCAGGGTGGTCGGCTTCGCCAGGCCGAGGAGCAGTTCCGCTACCTGCTCGCGCGTTTCCCGGCCGCCGACGGCGGATATCGCGGGCTCGCGAAGGTCCTCATCGAGCAGGAGGATCGGCCTGCCGCGCTGCGCATGCTCCTAGACGGCGGTGCCGCGGTGGCGAAATCAGGTCAGCGCGCGGGTGCGATCGGTCTGTACCGCGACGCGACCGCGCTCGACCCGAACGATCTCACCGCGCATCGTCGTCTTGCTGCCGCGCTGACGCTCTCCGGCGAGCCGAGCGCGGCCGCCGACGAGTACGTCCGCTACATCCAAGCAACGCTCCTGTCGGGCGCGCGGGGGCGCGCGCGTCTCGAAGCGGAGTTCGCGCTCGAACGGCTTCCGGCATCGAGCGAGCTGGTGAAGATCGCGCGCACGCTCGGTATGCATGTGGAGGGACCGCGCGCAACGGCGGCCGCACCCGCGTCCGCACCGGCTCCCGCTCGAGCGGCCCCGACCGGACGACACGACACCGCAGGAGATCGCGCGGCGCTGATGCGCTCCGCGTTCGGTGGCGCGCAGCGGCCCGAATCCGCGCAGCCATCGCAGCCGTCCTCGCGCGACGCGGCGCCCGCAAAGTCCGGGCCGCCACCCACGCCCGAGCCCGCCGCGTCCGACGCCGCGCCCGCCGCGGAGTCCGCGTCGTCGTCAAATCCGTGGGCGGACGGCGAAGTGAGCGATCCGCAGGCCGTCACGCTCGGCGCGAGTAACGGCGAACAACCGGCCGAGGACGCTGATTCACAGGCGGTGGAAGCGGCCGCCGCGCGCTATCTCGCGAAGCGCGACCCGCGCGGCGGCGCGGCGGCGCTCGAGGCGGCGCGGCGCTACATCGCGGACGGACGGAACGACGCGGCATCCGATCTGTTGCTCCAGCTCATCGCGAGCGGTGTGGCGGATCACGACGCGCAGCGGCTGCTTGTCGACGTGGTGCGTACGCTCGGTAAGCGCGACGTCGCGAAGGCGAAGTGCAAGCTGCTGGTGCAGGCACTTCGGCTCGACGGTCGGGAGGACCTTGCTGCGGAGGTCGAGCAGCTGGCGCTGGTGGATTAGATGGATGCCGTGAACGAGGCACTGCAGAAGGTCTTCAATGGGCAGTGCTGTGGCTGGAACAACGTCCTCGACATCCTCATCGTCGCCGTCTTCATCTACTACGTGCTCGTCCTCATCCGCGGCACGCGCGCGGTGCAGCTGCTGCTCGGTGTGCTCGTCCTCGTCGGCATCTACGGGCTCGCTCTGCTGCTCAAGCTCGAGCTTACGAAGTTCGTGCTCTCCGCGGTCTTCGCGTTCGCGGTGTTCGCGCTACTGATCGTCTTCCAGCCCGAGCTGCGCCGTGCGCTCGGACAGCTCGGACAGCTCGGGCCGCTCAACCGCCTGCTGGTCCAGCAGCCAGACGAAGCGGTCGATCACATCGTTGACGAGCTCGTGCGCGCGGCGCTGCTCATCGCCGAGGCCCGCCACGGCGCGCTCGTCGTTGTCGAACGCAGCACCGGCCTGCAGGACTACAGCGAGACGGGTGTCCCGGTGCACGGCCGGCTCACCGCCGAGCTCCTCGCGTCGATCTTCATGACCCGCTCTCCGCTGCACGACGGCGCGGTGATCGTTCGCGGCGGTCAGATCCTCGCCGCGGCCTGCCTGCTGCCACTCGAGGAAACCCCCGAGCGCACGGCGCATCGTTACGGCATGCGTCATCGCGCGGCGCTGTCGGTGAGCTCCCAGACGGACGCGGTCGTGGTGGTCGTTTCCGAGGAGACGCAGGCGATCTCGATCGCCTCGAACGGACGCATGATCGGCGGTCTCGACGAGGAGCGCCTGCGCCGGGTGCTCGGGTCACTGCTCCGCAGCCGCATCCAGCCGCTGCCCTTCCGCAGCAAGGCGTCCTAGCCGTGCGCGCGGTCGAGGGCGCGCGCCCCGCCTGGTTGCGCCGACGGATCGATCTGCGGCGGATCGTGGCGCACGACTTCCCGCTGAAGGCCATCGCGGTCGTCATCGCCCTCCTCTTCTGGGTGGCGATCATGCAGAACGCGACGCCGAGCGTGATGTCCGTCGCGTTCGATGGACGTGTCCCGGTCGAGCGCCCGGACAACGTTCCCTCGGGCTACGTGCTGCGTGGACAGCTCGGCGATGTCGGCGTGACGCTGCGCGGAGCGCCCGGTGTCGCGGACCGCGTCGCGTTGTCGGAGCTGCGCGCGACGCTCGACGTGAAGTCACTCACGTTCGGACTGGCCGAGCCCCAGGACGCGCGTGTCACGGTCACGGTGGCCAAGGAAGGCGTCGAGGTCGTCGATGTGTCGCCGCCCACCGTCTCGGTGCGTATCGAGCGGCTCACCTCGCGCACCGTGCTCGTGCAGCCGCGGTTCTCGAACGAGCCGCCGAGCGTAACGCGCGCCGGCGACGCGGCCGTCGCGCCGACCGAAGTGAGGGTGACGGGTCCGGAGAGCGACATCGCGCGGATCGCCGCGGTACTCGGCACCGTGCGTTTCGGTGACGGGCAGACGGACATCGAGGCGCCGGGCACGCCCGCGATACCGGTCGACGCAGCGGGAGTGCCGATCGACGGTCTCGAGGTCGAGCCCGGGGTGGTCACGGTGAAGGTGCCGGTCTTGCCGACGGCGACGACGCGGACCGTGCCCGTCGTGTTCAAGCTGCGCGGCGTCGTGGCGCCCGGCTACTGGGTCGTCGGCGCCGCCATGGATCCCTTCGCGGTGACGGTGCGTGGCGAGGAGCAGGTGCTGTCTACGCTCGATCGCATCGAGACGCAGCCGATCGACATCGGCAACCTGAACGCGACGAGGACGCTGAGCGTCGCGCTCTCGGTGCCGTCGGGCGTCACGCTGCTGCGTCCCACGGACGTGACCGTCACCGTGACGGTGCAGGCGCTGACGGGGACACGTGTCTTCAGCTCGGCGATCGTGGTGACGGGGCTCTCAGCGAATCAAACGGCCGAGCTCGACTTGACGAATGTCGCCGTGCTCGTCGCGGGCCCTGTCCCCACCCTCGTCAACCTGCCACCCGGACAGGTCACCGCCTCGGTCGATGCCGCTGGGCGCGGCCCGGGCACCTACGCCGTCGACGTGGCAGTCGGTGTGCCATCAAACGTGAGCGTGCAGACCGTTCAGCCCGCCCGGGTCACGCTCACGATCCGTTCCCGATGACCCGGCTCTTTGGCACCGACGGCGTGCGTGGGGTCGCGAACAGGGACCTCACGCCCGAGCTCGCGCTCCGGCTCGGTCGAGCGGCGGGCCACGTCCTCGGAGGACCCGGGCACCGTGTCGTCGTCGGGCGCGACACCCGGCGGAGCGGACGCATGCTCGAAAGCGCGCTTGCCGCGGGGCTGTGCTCCGTCGGCATGGAGGTCCGCCTGGTCGGCCACATCCCCACGCCGGGTCTGGCGTACCTCGCGCGCACCGGCGACTTCATCGCGGGCGGCGTGATCAGCGCCTCGCACAACCCCGCGCCCGACAACGGGATCAAGTTCTTCGACCACGGTGGCCTGAAGCTGCCGGACGCGACCGAGGACCAGATCGAGGCTGCGATGACCGGCGACGACACGCTGCCGCGCCCCACCGAGAGCCGCATCGGCCTCGTCGGTGATTCGCGCGGGCTCGTGAAGGAGTACGAGGACTTCCTCGTATCGCTGGCGCCCAAGCTCGACGGCGCCCGCGTGGTCCTCGACTGCGCGAACGGCGCTGCCTACCGCGTCGCACCGTCGGTGTTCGCGCAGACTGGCGCGGAGGTGCTCACGCTCTTCGACACGCCCGACGGGGCGAACATCAACGCCGGCTGCGGTGCGACGCAGCCCGAGGCGCTCCAGCGTGCCGTCGTCGACCGCAAGGCCGACATCGGCTTCGCGTTCGACGGCGACGGTGACCGCGTCATGACCGTCGACGCACGCGGTGCGGTGCACGACGGCGACTTCGTGCTCGCGCTCGCCGCCCGGCACTTCGCCAAGCATGGGAAGCTGGAGCCGAAGGTGGTCGTGGGCACGGTCATGTCGAACGGCGGACTCGAGGCCACCCTCGCGCGCGACGGGATCACTCTGGTGCGTACGAAAGTCGGCGACCGGTACGTCTGGGAGGAGATGCAGCGGACCGGCGCGCTCTTCGGCGGCGAGCCCTCGGGCCACGTGATCTTCCGGAACTACCACACGACGGGCGACGGGATCCTGACGGCCCTCGAAGTCATGAACCTCATCCGAGCAGAGGGACGACCGCTCGCAGAGCTGGCCGCACAGGTGGAACGCTGGCCGCAGGTGACGCAGAACGTGAAAGCCTCGCGTCGCGCGGAGTGGGAATCCAGCACGGCGTTCGTCGCCGCCGTGAAGGAGGCGACTCGGGCGCTGGGCACGGCGGGTAGGCTGCTGGTACGGCCGTCGGGCACCGAGCCGGTGCTGCGGATCACCGTCGAAGCGCGGGACGCGGCTGTCGCTTCGTCGACCGCGGCGCGCCTCGCCCTGGTCGCGCAGAAGGAGCTCGTTTAGAGATGTGCGGGATCGTCGGCTACGTGGGCCCGCGCGAGGCGCTGCCGGTCCTCATGGGCGGCCTCCGGCGGCTCGAGTACCGCGGGTACGACTCCGCGGGCGTCGCGGTGCAGCAGAACGGGACGCTCGAGGTGATGCGGGCGGAGGGTAAGCTCGACAATCTGGCCGCGATCGTCTCGAAGCATCCGTCCGCCGGCCACACCGGGATCGGTCACACGCGGTGGGCCACGCACGGCCGGCCGAACGAGCAGAACGCGCATCCGCACGTCGATTGCGGCGGTGTCACGGCGGTCATCCACAACGGGATCATCGAGAACTTCGAGGAGCTGAAGGGGCCGCTCGTTCAGAAGGGCCATCGCTTCGCGAGCGAGACCGACACGGAGGTGGCCGTGCACCTCCTCGAAGAGGAGCTCGCGAAGGGACTCACGCTCGACGCGGCGGCGCTCGCCGTACTGCCACAGCTCGAGGGTGCCGCCGCGCTCGCCTTCATCTCGTCGCGGGATCCGGGGAAGATCGTCGTCGCTCGCATCGCAAGCGCCGGCGGCGTGATCGTCGGCTTTGGTGACGGCGAGACCTTCATCGCATCGGACATGCCCGCGCTGCTCGAGCACACCCGCAAGGTCGTCTTCCTGGAGGCGGGCGACGTCGCGGTCGTGACCAAGGATGGCGCCGACTTCTTCCGCATCGACGGGACGCCCATCACGAAGACGCCGCAGACCGTCACCTGGGACGCCGTTGCTGCGGCGAAGGCGGGCTACAAGCACTTCATGCTCAAGGAGATCCACGAGCAGCCACGCACGATCAATGACACGCTGCTGGGCCGCGTCGAGCGCGCGTCGGGCCGGGTGGTCTTCGACGAGAACGTGCGACTCACCGACGAGTACGTCCGCGGCCTGACCCGGATCACGCTCGTCGGTTGCGGCACGGCCGGTCACGCCGCGCTCCTGGGGAAGATCCTCATCGAACGTCTTGCGCGTGTGCCGTGCGACATTGACATCCCGAGCGAGTATCGATACCGCGAGCCGGTCGTGACCAAGGGGCAGCTGCTCCTCTCGATCACCCAGTCCGGCGAGACGGCCGACACCCTCGCCGCGATGGAAGAGGCGCGCAAGCGCGGAGCCCGTCTGCTCACGATCGTGAACGTGATGGGCAGCGAGGCGAGCCGCGTCGCGGACGATGTCATCTACCTGCACACCGGGCCGGAGATCGCGGTCGCGTCAACCAAGGCGTACACCGCGATGCTCGTCGACCTCTATCTCTTCGCG
>JANNUM010000132.1:0-3355 GCA_031395235.1 Chloroflexota bacterium | reverse complement strand
TGTCGAGCGTGGCCTCGCCGTGAAGCCACACGTGAAGACGACCTTCGCACCCGGCTCGCGCGTGGTGACGCGCTACCTCGAGGCCGCCGGGCTCACGCCGTATCTCGAGCAGCTGGGTTTCTACCTTGTGGGCTTCGGATGCACGGTTTGCATCGGGAACACAGGTCCGCTCGCGACGCCCGAGATCGAGCAAGACGTCAAAGATCACGACCTCAACGTCGTCTCCATCCTCTCGGGAAACCGCAACTTCGAGGGCCGTATCCACCCGCTGGTGAAGTCGAGCTATCTCGCGTCGCCGCCGCTCGTCGTCGCGTTCGCGCTCGCCGGAACGGTCCATATCGATCTGCAGGACCAGCCGATCGGCGACGGCAAGGACGGCAAGCCGGTCTTCCTGAAGGACATCTGGCCATCGCCCGAGGAAGTGAACGAGGTCATGGGTCGTTCCATCTCGAAGGAGATGTACACCACCGAGTACGGGAAGATCTTCGACGGCGACCGCTTTTGGAAAACGATGCCCTCGCCCACGGGCCTGTCCTACGAGTGGGACCTGAACTCGACATACGTGCAAGAGCCGCCGTTCTTCAAGAATTTCTCGGCGACGCCACCAGCGAGGATCCTCGACATTGTCGGCGCGCGCGTGCTCGTGTCGGTCGGCGACTCCGTAACGACCGACCACATCTCGCCGGCGGGTGCGATCCCCGCCGCGAGCCCGGCCGGGCAGTACCTCGTCTCAAAGGGTGTGAAGTCGGTCGACTTCAACCAGTACGGCACTCGGCGCGGGAACCACGAGGTGCTCATCCGCGGGACGTTCGCGAACATTCGCCTGCGCAACAAGCTCGCTGACAAAGAAGGCTGGTGGACCCGCCACTTCCCGTCCGGCGAGGAGATGACTATCTACGACGGGGCGCTGCGCTATCAGAAGGATGGAGTGCCGCTCGTCGTATTCGCGGGCAAGGAGTACGGCTCCGGGAGCTCCCGCGACTGGGCCGCGAAGGGACCGAACCTCATGGGCGTGCGCGCCGCGATCGCGGAGTCCTTCGAGCGGATCCACCGCTCCAACCTCGTGATGATGGGGATCCTGCCGCTCGAATTCATGCGCGGCGAGACGATGGCCTCGCTCGGACTCACGGGCCAGGAGACGTTCTTGATCCGTGGGCTCGACAGACTCGCGCCGCGCGCGAACCTCACGGTCGAGGCAACGTCAGCGGACGGGAAGACGTCATCGTTCCAGGTGCTCGCCCGCGTCGACGACCCCACCGACGTCGAGTACGTGCGCCAGGGCGGGATCCTTCAGCAGGTGCTTCGGGAGCGCATCGCGAAGGGCTAGCGGTAGTGGCGGGAGCAGCGAACCAGCGTCTTTTTTCTTGCGGCATCGCGGACGAACTCGATCCGGAGGTCATCCGAGGCGCTCGCGGACCAGACACCAGCGAGGTCGCCGCCGAGATCGTGCACGCGAAGCGATGGGTGACGTTCATCGGCGTCGAGTAGCCGGAGCGCCCTCGCAAAACGCTTCTGATCTGCGGCGCGGAACTCCATGAGCGAGTCGACGAAGTCCGCGGTGAAGAGGAGCGTCTTGTAGCGGTAGATCTGCTAGCGCTTCCGCGGCTTTCTAGGCGAGCTCGGCGCACGGCCAGGGCGCTTTGGGTACTTGCCTCGCAGGAGCTCCTCCTCAGAGAGCTCGAACACATATCCCGCCTTGATGTCAGCGAGGGCGCGCTTCAGCGAAGCGAGCGCCTCGGGGGTGTACGCCCAGCGATCCTCCTCGGGCACGACCGCGGTGGGACGCAGCTCGATCGAGCGATCCTGCACGCGGACCTCCAGCTGGCTTCCCTCGCCGATGCCGAGGTGTCGCCGCACTTCGGCCGGAAGCGTGAGTCGACCTTGCCGGTTGACGGCCACCAATGTTCGGGGCACGTGATCACAGTACGGTCATATCGCCAAAGTGTCAATGTGTCACACCCAAGCGGAAGACTACGGCTCGTTGACCTCGGGCGCCGGCTGCGGGGCGTCAGCCGGGTGAAGGTACGCGGCCCAATACCAGTCGCGCCACTCGCGCAGCTCGCGCGACTCGCTCAGGGATCAGCGCGCGGCGAGCCACCCGCTCACGGGATGCACGAGCCGGCCGGTCGCGACGAGCTCCGCGATCGTCTGTCTCGCGACCGGCCAGGAGAACCAGTTCCGCACCTCGTCCTCGTGGGTCAAGACGGCGGCGCGCACTCCGAGGACCACCAGCTCTTCGAGGGCCGTGTCCTCCGTCGTCTTCCACGGCTTCCGCCACACCTGATCCCATCGCGAGAGCACGCTGGAATGCCGGTGCCCGCCCTTGCTGTCCTCGACGGCGACGCCTCTCGCGACGATCGCGCCGTCGCGCTCGAGGCCCTCACGCACCTTGCGCAGCGCGGCCGCGGCGAGGCCGAGCTCGGACTTAAGTTCCTCGACGGTGCTCGGTCCGGCAGCGGCGAGGTGCCGAAGCAGGCGCGCGCCGTCGTCGTCGGCACGCTCCGCCTGCGCCAGCGCGGCACGGCAGAGCGGATCGGCCGCGCGAGCCGCGTCGGGCGCGAGGAATAGCGTCTTGCCGCGGTGGATCTTCGTCTCGAAGACGTCGGGGCGCTCCGCGAGCTCGCCGCCCCAGCTCCATTTCGTCTTCGGCCAGGACGCGAAGCCCTTCTTCGTCGCGTCGTAGGCCTCCTCGTGCGTCGCGGCGAAGAGGCTTGGGAGCGCAACGTCCTGCGTCAGCGTCAGCATGTGCCGGTCCTGCAGGAACGCATGAGCGTCGTCGAGCGTCCGCAGCTTCCGATCCGGAGTGAGCCTGCAGTCGAAGAGACGCTTCGCGCGGAGCTCCGCTAGCGAGATCGCTTCCTCGCGTAGGCGCGCGTGTCGGCGTTGTCCACCAGCTCTCGCGCGCTGCGGCCATCGAGTGGATAGGACGCGATGCCCCACGAGAGCTCGGGCATGCGGATCCGGCGGCCATCCTGGAGCTCGACGTCGGCCTTCTCGAGCACTTCCATGAGTCGCGCGACGACCTTCTCCGCCTCTTCACGTGGCGTATCCGGCATCACGATCGCGAACTCGTCGCCGCCGTACCGCGCGGGCACATCCTCGGTACGCACCTGCGCGCCGATGCTGCGCCCGAGCGTGCGGAGGACCTCGTTGCCGGCGAGGTGACCGTACGTATCGTTCACCGTCTTTAGCTTATCGAGGTCGAAGAAGGCCACGGCCAGCGACTGCTCGCGGCGCGCGGCGCGCGCGATCTCCTCCTCGAGGCGGTCGTAGAAGTAGCGGTAGTTGTGCAGCCCGGTGAGCGCGTCGGTGTTCGCCGCACGCTTCAGCCGCTCGTGCAGCTCGGCTACGTCGA
>JANNUM010000118.1:0-2829 GCA_031395235.1 Chloroflexota bacterium | reverse complement strand
TCGCCTTCCAGGCCTCGCTCCGCCAGCAAGAAGCGGACCGCGTCGCCAAGACGATCCCCTTTGGCGTCACGCTGGAGGACTCGCGCCGCATGGTGGTCGAGCTGCAACAGCTGGCGCAGGAACCGCATGTCGAGCGCCTGCTGGACCTGGCCGAGAAGGTCGAGGGACTCGTGCGATCGACGGGTACGCACGCGGCCGGCGTCGTGATCACAGCCCACCCGCTGAGCGCGCTGGTCCCGCTCGAGCGCTCCAAGGGAACCTCTGCGATCCAGACGCAGTACGAGGACAAGTCGCTCGAGAAGCTTGGCCTCCTCAAGTTCGACTTCCTCGGTCTATCGAATCTCACGATCCTCGACGAGGCGCTGAAGCTCATCAAGACCTCGCGCGGGATCGACATCGATCGCGCCCGGATCCCGCTCGATGACCAGAAGACCTTCGACCTGCTCGGCTCGGGCGAGACCACCGGCATGTTCCAGCTCGAATCCGCTGGCATGCGCCGGCACATCCGCGACCTCAAGCCGGACCGCGTCGAGGACGTGATGGCCATGGTCGCACTCTTCCGCCCCGGCCCGATGGACTACATCCCGGCGTACATCCGCCGCAAGCACGGCCAAGAGGCGGTCACGTACGCGCATCCGCTGCTCGAGCCCGTCCTGCGCAAGACGTACGGCGTGATGGTCTATCAGGAGGACGTGATGGCGGTGACGCAGGCGCTCGCTGGCTTCACGCTGTCGCAGGCCGACGTCCTCTGCTTCGCGATCCGCAAGAAGATCCGCGAGAAGCTCGACGCGCAGAAGATGAAGTTCGTCGAAGGGTGTCTGCGGAACGGCGTGCACGCCGACGTGATCGAGCAGGTCTGGAAGGACTTCGAGCCGTTCGCGCGCTACGGGTTCAACCGCGCCCACGCCGCGATCTACGGTGTCATCGCGTATCACACCGCATACCTCAAGGCGAACTACACGCTCGAGTACATGACCGCCGTGCTCTCGTCGGACATGGGCAACTCGGAGCGCATCGCGATCGCGGTCGCGGAGTGCCGTCGCATGGGCATCGCCGTCCGGCCGCCCGACGTGAACGAATCCGAATTCGGATTCGCCATAACGCCAGAGGGCATCCGCTTCGGACTCGGGGCGGTCAAGAACGTCGGCGAAGGAGCGGTCGAAGGCATCATCGAGGCGCGTCGCAGCAGCGGGCGCTACCGCTCGCTCGACGATTTCTGCGGGCGCATCGACCTGCAGCGTTGCAACAAGCGCGTGCTCGAGTCGCTCATCAAGTGCGGTGCGCTCGACGCGTTCGGTCCGCGCGCGGTGCAGATCGGGCATCTCGACCTCGCGCTCGCCACCGCGCAACGTGAGCAGCGGGACCGCGAGAGCGGCCAGGTCGGCCTCTTTGCGAGCCTGGGCCTGGCCGACGAGATCGTCGCGCAGCCGCTCCCCACTGGACCGGAGGCGCCGCGAAAGGAATTGCTCGGCTGGGAGAAGGAGCTGCTCGGCATCTATCTCTCGGAGCATCCGCTGCAGCAGATGGCCGAGCGGATGGGGGACGTCGTGCCGCCGGTGACCTACCTCGCAGCGCTCAAGGAGGTTGACGACGATCTCATCGTCGTCGCGTGTGTCGTCACGAGCGCGCGCAAGCACATCACCAAAGAGAAGAAGCTGATGATGTTCGCGCAGGTCGAGGACCTCACCGGCATGGTCGAGGTGACCGTCTTCCCGCGCACCTACGAGGCCACGGCCGCCCTCTGGAGCGCCGACGAGATCCTGATCGTGCTCGCCCGCGTCGAGCAGCGCGACGAGGCGCCTAAGCTGCTGTGCGAGCAAGCCGTCCGCTTTGACGACGCCGGGATCGCTGAGATCAGACGCGTTGCCGACGAACGTCGCCAGAGCCTCGCGAAACGTGCCAAGTTCGTCCGTCCCGCAAACGGCAACGGCCACGGCGGGACCGTTGCCGGGTCGTCGTCGCCGGCTCAACGGTCGGCCTCGGACACGACGCCCGCCGCGTCACCCGCCTCCTCGGCATCGTCCCCGTCAGCTCCTCTTTCGGCTCCGTCCGAGCTTGTCATCCGCTTCCGCGAGGCTCTGGATTACGAACGATCTATCGCGATCTTTCAGCGGATCCAGCAGGTCCTCAAGTCGCACAGCGGCCCGGCGGTGGTGATCCTCGAGCTGCCGCGCGCCGCGGGCGGTGTGCGGCGCGTGGCGACCTCCTTCCGCGCCCTCCCGTCGCGCGAGCTCGCCGAGGCCGTAGCCAACGAAGTTGGCGGCGATGTGGTCGAGGTCGTCCTTCCCCGCTAGACGCTCGCTCGCCTGGCCGGCGCCATTCGGTCCGATACTGCGAGCGTGACGATGCGTGACCGCCTGCGGCGCCTCCACGATGTGACCATCGAGATGCTCGGCATCCTGGACCTGGACAGGCTCTATGCGACCGTCGCGGACGTCGCGCGGTCGCTCGATACCGCCGATGCGGCGTCGCTGATGATCGTCGACCGCGACGAGAAAGCGCTGGTCATCCGAGGGCAAAGCGGCCTGTCCGAGCAGTACGCGGAGAAGCAGCGCATTCCGCTCGAGCGGGCGCTGAAGCACTACCAGCATCCTGGCTCGGTGGTCGTGCGCGATCTCCGCACCGCGCCGCTGGGCGACGCCGCGCTGATCCGGGGCGAGGGCCTCGCGAAGGTGCTCGCGCTGTCGATCGCACGCGAGGGCGAGCTGCTGGGCGCGCTGCATATCTACAGCCGTGATCCTGCACGCGACTTCGACGAGATCGACCGCGATCTGGCTCAAATCCTCGCGGCTCAGGTGTCGGTGGCGATCATGAACGCCCGCCTTGTTA
>JANNUM010000113.1:0-1893 GCA_031395235.1 Chloroflexota bacterium | reverse complement strand
GCCGGGAGCTCCTCGCTTCAACCAAGCCTCTCAATCTGA
Source organism: Chloroflexota bacterium (assembly GCA_031395235.1). Lineage (GTDB taxonomy): Bacteria > Chloroflexota > Limnocylindria > P2-11E > P2-11E > CF-39. Next base: position 1,854 of record JANNUM010000113.1, on the reverse strand, counting down.
ATGCGGCGCTGCGCTCGAGTTCAGGACGCGCACCGTGATCGCCAAGTCACGCCCTTGAGCTCGAGCTCGCGGCGTTCTGCTTGCCGTCCATCCCGGCCGCGGCGTAGGCGGACGCGCTCCTCGGTCTGCCAGACGGCCTGCGTCGTGGGCAGCGGCGTGTCGAGCGCATTTGCGTCAGCTCGTACGAGAGGATGACGCTGCCTCCCAGTGGCAGCCGATTTGGTGGCGGACTCGAGCGGCCTACCGCGCGTCCAGGCGTGGCCAGAGCACCGGCGCGGTCGCGTATCGAGCGCACGCCGAATTCGGGCCACACCGACACCCAACCTCCGATCATCTGACGTTCAGCGATGAGCGTGTGCCCGAGCGTGATAACTGCTGAGCCGTCGGTCAGACGTGCGCTAGTTCGGTGTCCTGAGCGAGTCGACGTAGCGCGCTCAGCTCCTTCGACTCCAGCGCGGGCTGAGAGTGTCGGACCATAAGTACGGCGTTCACCGCATCGATGAATGCGTCGTGGTGAATCTGGGGCTGACGGCCCTCGTACGCGTCAAACCACTGCTCTACATCTCGCCAGCGCCACAGGCCTCGACCGGCCACGAAGTATTTCGGCAGCGGAAAATTGCCGGGACCACGCTCGCCCTTGACCAGCTGGCTGATGCTCTCCCGGGACCGGCCTCGGCGTTGTGCGATGTCCGCCTGACTGACGAGGTCTTCCGGTTCCAGTGCGAGCACGCGAACGTCGGGGAGCGCGCGCTCAACATCTTCTATCGCCGAGACGACCGCGGTAGCGAAGTCGGGGGCCGCTCGGTCGAGACCCACGTAGGCCCGCTCGTTCCGCTGGCTCGCCGTAGAGTCAGGCACTGTGCTGTAGAGGGCGTTGATCTGTGAGTCATTGAGTCCGCTCGCACCTAGCGCAAGCGTGAAGCTGAACTCAGTCATTTCGTTTCGTCCTCCTTGCCTTGGTGTGGACACTTCAGACTCTCGCGGATGATGCGGGTCGCATGCGAACCGGCATTCTGTGGAGTCGCGTTGATTGCAATTCGGCATCCATCACGCTGACGGCGACCGCACAGAAGAAAACCCCAGTGCCCGCCTCCTTCGAATCGCCACCACGGGTCAGAAAGGACCGCCTTGATCGCATCTTGGACCTCCTTCTTCGGGTGGCGTTTCGTTGGCATGCTTATGCTCCTCCACGCTGCTGACAGTTGTCAACACCCGACTTATCTGGCCAAATAGAGCAGACTCGACGAGTCTAAGCGAACGTACGTTCTACGTCCTGGCCGGGCCGGCTTAGGGGGCAGCCTTGCGCCCTTGGGTGTCACTGCAAGAGCGGGCGGAACGCTGGTCTATTTCAAGGAGGGTGCCGTCGCGCTGGATCTCGATGTCCGCCGCGAAGCGCTCGATGATCCAACCCTCGTCGGCGAACGCGGGTGAGGCAAACAGCAACAGCGCTCCGACGACAGCGAGCAGCGCGCGTGCGGCGAGCCGGCGCGGGCTCGCGCTCATTCCAGAAGGGTGGCGAAGACGGTCGCGAGCCCGAGGAACGTCATGAAGCCCGCGATGTCCGTGATGGTCGTGAGGACGATCGAAGACGACTGCGCCGGGTCTTGTCCGAGCGCCTTCATCAGGAGCGGGACCGCCGCGCCCGAGATCCCCGCGATGCTCATCGAGATCACCATGGCCGAACCGATCACGAGCGCGAGTCCCGGGCTCTGGCTCCAGAAATACACGGCGATGGCAGTGACCGCCGCGCAGGCGAAGCCGTTGATGATCCCGGTGCCCGCCTCTTTCCAGATGAGCCGCGGCCAGTGCGTCGGCCGGACCTCGCGCAGCGCCAGGCCGCGCATCGTCACGGCC
>JANNUM010000082.1:0-1769 GCA_031395235.1 Chloroflexota bacterium | reverse complement strand
TAGGCCGCGTGTCGTTTGGCTCGGCATCGGCGCGGGAGCTCCAGCCCTGCTCGCTCTCGGAAAGGGGGTCCGTGCGGAGCTGGGGCGTCGCGAGATCGCGTTCGACCGAAAGCCGCTCCGCGCGCACCTCACCATCGCGCGCAGCCGCGAGGACCTGGCGCTCGTGGACGCTCGTGCCATCGCGGCAGCGGTCGAAGCCATGCGCATCCCGTACCTGCGTTTCCGCGCCGACACCGCGGTCGTCTTCGAGAGTGTCCTGTCGCCACGAGGCCCGCGGTACACGGCACGCTCGAGCGCATCCCTACGGGTGGGGGACAAGGCCTCGTAGCGTCGGTTCAGCGCAGGTGGCCGGGCCAGGCTGCACGCATTTCGTCCTGACCGCTAGCCCAGGCTATTTCCGAGGACTAGGCTCGGAAATCGGAGGCATGATGCGACCGATCGCGATCCTGTACGAGAACGAGGCTTGGATGGCGCCCGTGTTCGGCGCGCTCGACGAGGCGCGGGCGCCGTACGAGCGCGTCTTCCTCAACGACCTGAGCTTCGACCCCGCTGGTCCCGCGCCCGATTGGTCGCTCGCCGTCAACAAGGTGTCGCCGTCGTCGTACCTGCGCGGCCACGCGCGGAGCATCGCCGTCGCGCGCGAGCTGCTGCCGTTGCTCGAAGAGCGGGGCATCCCGGTCGTGAACGGCAGTCGCGCCTTCGCGCTGGAGACGTCCAAAGCGCGCCAGTTGCTCCTGCTGCGGCAGCTCGGCATCCGCGCGCCTGCGGCGCGCGTCATCAGCGATCCGGCGCAAGCCCCGAGCGCCGCGCGCGAGCTGCGCTTCCCGGTGATCGTGAAGCCGAACGTCGGCGGATCCGGTGCGCACATGCGTCGCTTCGATTCGCCGGAGGACCTCGCCGCCGGCGCGGCCGCTCTCGATCTCGGACCCGACGGGGCGGGGCTCGTCCAGGAATTCCTCGAGAGCGAGGACGGCACCAGCCGGCGCGTCGAATTCCTGGGAGGCGAGTACCTCTACGCGATCCGCATCGCGAACGAGCCGGGCCAGGACTTCAACCTATGCCCGGCGGACATCTGCCAGGTGCAGGAGAGTGCCGAGTTCGACAACTGCGTCGTCGACGGCCCCACCAAGAAGCAGCTGCGCATCGACGCGTTCGAGGCGCCTCGGCCGATCGTCGACGACGTGCTCCGCATCGCGTGCGCGGGTGGTCTCGACGTTGGTGGCGTGGAGTACCTCGTCGCAGCGCGCGACGGCCTGCCGTACGTGTACGACATCAACGCCCTGTCGAACTTCGTCACCGACGCCCCCTCGCTCGTGGGCTTCGATCCACACGCGCGCTTCGCCCAGTGGCTCGTCGACCGTGCGCGGATGGGCGAGCGCGAGGCGGCGGTGGCATGAGCGCAGCGCTGGCGCGCACGGCCGATCCGTGGACGGACACCGGCGTCATCGACGCCCGCGCGCCGCGCACGAACCAGGCGATCGTCGGCGCCTTGTCGCTCCTCGCCTTCGCCACGGGCTGGTGGCCGATCCTCGGCCTCCTCGCGGCGCAGCTCGCGATCGGGCTGACCTTCGGGCGCCGCTGGTGCCTTCCGTGCCTGCTGTATTTCGAGGTGCTCCAGCCTCGCTTCGGCGAGGGTCCGATCGAGGACAGCCGCCCGCCGCGCTTCGCGAACATGGTCGGCGTCATCTTCCTTGGGAGCGCGACGCTCGCGCACGCGCTCGGGTTCGCGACTGTCGGTTGGGCGCTCGGCCTCATCGTCGCGGCGCTCG
>JANNUM010000207.1:0-2580 GCA_031395235.1 Chloroflexota bacterium | reverse complement strand
GACCTCGCGAGCCACGGTGACCCCGTCGTGGGTCACGGTCGGCGAGCCGAACTTCTTGTCGAGCGCGACGTTGCGGCCCTTCGGGCCGAGCGTGGTCTTCACGGCGTTCGCCATGACGTCGACGCCCTGCTTCAGCTTCTTGCGCGCTTCATCGGTGAATACGAGTTGCTTTGCCATTACTTACCTCTCCCTATTCCTCGATGATCCGCGCGAGGACGTCCTTCTCCGACAGGATCAGGTACTCCTCACCATCGAGCTTGAATTCCGTTCCGGCGTACTTCTGATAGAGGACGCGCTCACCCTCTTTGAGCTCGACCGGGACGCGCTTGCCGTCGTCGTCACGGTCGCCCGGGCCGACCGCGAGCACGCGGCCCTCCATGGGCTTCTCTTTCGCGGTGTCGGGAAGGAAGATCCCACTCTTGGTGGTCTCCTCGCGATCGAGGGCCTTGATGACCACGCGGGATCCGAGCGGCTTGAGCTTGAGCTTCTCCTTGAGCTTCTCCGCGACTGCTGCTGGCATTGAATTCCCCCTTCACTTCGCCCGCGCCGGTGCCCGGCTGGGGCCGTCTTTTGAATTAGCACTCGCCCTGGTGGACTGCTAACACTGTAGAACAGGGTCGAAAACACTGTCAAGGCAAGCGGGCGCTAAGTCTCGGCCGCCGCCACGGGTGCCTCGGTCGCGATGCGGTCTTTTCCGGCTCGCTTGGCTGCGTAGAGCATGCCGTCGGCGGCCTCCAGCACCTGCTCGGCGGTGCGATCGGCCCGCCACGCGCTCACTCCGGCACTCACCGTGATCGCCGTGTGCGGCTCGGCGCGACCCTGGGCGGCCAGCGCGTCCCGCACGCGCCCGGCGAGCACCCGGGCGTCGTCCAACCCGCCGTGCGGGATCAACACCAGGAACTCGTCGCCGCCCGTCCGCACGCCGACGTCCGACCCGCGTGCGGTCTTGCGGAGCACGTTCGCGAATCCGCGCAGCGCGAGATCACCTGACTCGTGGCCGAACGTGTCGTTGACCTGCTTCAGGCCATCGACGTCGAAGGCGATCACGGCGTAGCTCTGACCGTGGCGCGTGGCCAGCGACTGGAGCAGACGCAGCTGCTCCCGCAGGAAGTGGCGGTTGTGCAGTCCGGTGAGACCGTCGGTCGTGGCCTGGCGCTGCGCGGTCTCGAGCACGCGGCGGTTCGCGATCGCCAGCGCGACACGATCGGCCGCAGCGACGATGAAGGTGTCCTCGAGGACCGAGTCCGCGGCGGGCTCCATGAAGAGCGCGCCGACCGGCTCACCGCCGGCCATCAGCGGCGCACAGGTATAGCCCCGGCTCCCCTCCTTGAAGGGCATGAACGAGCAGATGACCGGATCGGTCCCGCTCGCGACGCGGAAGATGCGCCCGCTGCGGATGGCCGGACAGTTCATCGGTCCGTTGACGACCGGGTGCGCGCTCGCGCCGCCAGCGATCCCGATCGGCTCCAGGAGCGCGATCGAGGGATCGGTCACGAGGGCGCTGGCGGCGACCAGCCGGAAGCCCTGCGCTATCGAGCGCGCCGCGACCTCCGCGGTCGTCGCTTCGTCGGTCGCGAGCGAAAGCGCCTCAACGAGCTGATTCATCCCCTCGAGCACCTTGGTGCGCGCGGCGAGCCGTTCGCGCTGCTCACGCAGTTCCTCGAGCGCGAGCACGGCCGCGAGCGACGGAGCGGCCGATTCGGCGACGACCTCGCCGATGCGCAGCTCGGCCGCCGTCCACTCCCGGGCGCGCGCCGCCGACAGCACGAGAAGACCAACGAGGTCGCCGCGATGGATAAGCGGTAGGAAGAGTGCGGCGCCGAGGCCGAACTTGCTCCGTGCCTCATCCGAGATACCGCGCTCCACCGTCGCATCGTTCACGATCACCATCCGGCGGCTGCGGACCGCGCGCTGGCGAGGCGAGTCGCGCAGTGGCGAGTCCGCGTCGACCGCTGCGGGCGGGCCCGCGGCGGCGACGGTATAGCCGTGATCCATCAGCTCGCCTCCGGTGAAGAAGAAGACGCGATCGATGCCGAGCGCCGGTCGCGCGACGTCCAGCACCGCGCGAGCGATCTCGGCGAGGTCGTGGGTGCGCGCGAGCGCAAGGGACGCCGACCGCGAGATGTCGAGCTCGACGTTCTGGGCCGCGAGCTCCGTCGTACGCTGCCGCAGCGCCGCGCGGGTGTCCCGCATCGTCTTCGTGATGAGGGCGCTCATCCCGACGAGCGCCACGAGCGCCGACACGCGGACGGCGCCGAGGGCGAGCAGGGCGCGATCGGGCATCAGCGCGACGTCCACGGCCAACACGGCGAAGTACGAGACGAGCGCGATCGTGCCGGTGACCAGGGTCGCGAAGAGACGCATCGCAAAAGTCGTCGCGAGCGTCGGCAGGAAGAAGAAGACGAAGTAGTCCGAGTCGGCGCCGCCGGTGAGGACGAGCAGTGCCGCACCGATGAGCTGGGTGATCGCCGTGCCGATCGTGAAGCGCCGCGGGCCGAAGACGGCCGCCGGGAGGAAGTGGAACCATAGGAGGGCGAACCCGGCGAGCAGGAAGGCGCTGAAGAGCAGCCCCAGCCGCGA
>JANNUM010000005.1:0-3999 GCA_031395235.1 Chloroflexota bacterium | reverse complement strand
GATCACCGTCCCGGTGCCGCAGGGCGTCGGCGACTACGTCATCTCCTGGGACATGGTTCTCGAGGGCGTCGCGTGGTTCAGCAGCACGGGCGTGCAGACCAAGCGCGAGCCGTTCACCGTCGTGTCCGGTGTCGTCTTCTACGGAAGTGGATTCGGCCACGGCCTCGGCATGAGCCAGTACGGCGCGAACGGCTGGGCGACCGGCGCGACCGGACTCACGCTCAACGCGGAGCAGATCGTCCAGAAGTACTACCCGGGCACGACGTTCCAATTCGTCGACGCGTCACGCCCGCAGGTGCGCGTGCTGCTCTCACAGCCGTCATCGGTCGCGCGCTACCGCTGCGGCGACAACCGGTTCTTCGGCGGCTCGTTCGGCGACGTCGTCTCGGACGGTGGCTTCCGCGTGCTCGACGAGCTGTCGGGCAACGCCGAGATCGGCCGCGCCGGCGCCAAGCAGCAGTGGCAGTTCGTCGCGAAGCCCGGCGGCGTCGAGGTGTGGGACAACGGCGGGGCGACGCCACGTCTCGTTCGCCTCGTCGCCGCGGCCGCCGTCGTCCCGCTGAACCCGAGCCAGCCGCTCGGCTTCGTGCAGAAGGGCATCTACCGCGGGAACTTCCGCATCACCAGCCTCGGCGGCACGCTGCGCGTCGTCAACGTCGTCACCTGGGACGACTACGTGCGCGGCGTCATCCCGCTCGAGATGCCGATCACCTGGCATCCGGAGGCGCTGAAGGCGCAGGCCTACGCCGCGCGCTCGTACGGCTACAACTCGTTTAACGGCTCGGCCGACTACGACGTGAGCGATGACCAGGCGGACCAGTGCTACGGCGGCTCGCGCGTCGAGGTGGCCTCGACGAACGCGGCGGTCACCGCGACCGCGGGCAAGCTCATCACCTACAACAACGCCGCGATCCGCGCGTACTTCGCGAGCTCGAACGGCGGCTACACGCTTCCGTACGGCTGCTTCGGCAACCGCGTCGTGCGCAGCGGCTCGAGCTGGGTGTGCACGCCGGATCCGACCCAGCCGTATCTCGGCGCGGTCCCCGACCCAGCCGACCGCGCCGTCACGAGTCCCACGAACCCGCGCGCGTCATGGACGGTGACGCTCACCGGCGCGGAGATCCGCGCCGCGGTGCTGCGCTGCAACGGCATCGACATCGGCGCGCTCCAGTCGGTCGATCTCTCGAACCGCTCCGTGCCCGTAAACGGCCACGTCATCTCGGTGCGCATCGTCGGCTCGCTGGGCTCGGTCGATCTGCACGCCGAGCGGTTCCTGCGCACCTGCCTCGCGCTGCGCTCGACGATGGTGAGGCTGAGTCCCTTCTAGTCGTCCCGTCTAACCAGCCAGAATGATCCACCAATTGACACATCCACTGTCGCAGAATATGATCTACGGCATGAGCCAGACAGCGAAGCGCATTCCGGTGCCCATCACCGACCGTCTCCAGTCGGGGCTTGCCCGTCCGGAGGCGCTTGGCTTTTCTGCGCGAGCTTCTCAGGCGCAGATGCTCGTCGACTTGGCGGAGGAAGGCCTGGAGCACCGGGAGACACGGTTGCGTCTCGAGGCCAGGCGCGCGAGGTATGCGGCCTGGGCAGCCGATGCGGATGAGGCCGCGACCAGCCGAGCCGAGGCGGACCTAGCTCTGTCGGAGAAGGCGATCTAACGCCTTGGGATTCGCCCGTAGAGGGGCCGTCTTCGAACTGACGAGCGGACCCTTTGATGAAGGCGTCGTCGTGACCAGCGACCTCTGGAACGATACGAAGGCGGAGGTTGGGGTGATCCCCATCGTTGATCGGACCGAGCCGTTAGCCGTTGCGCCTCCCTGGTATGTCCCGGTGAGCAACGGCCGACTCGCAGTCGTCGGTCGCGTTCTGTCGATCCCTCCAAGCACCCTTGGCGCGGACAGGGGATCGCTTACCGCCGACGATCTGCGCGTCGTCGAAGAGGCCTGGATCGACGGGCTGAGCCTGGTCTCTCTGTTGGAAGATCCTCCGCAGCCTCCCGCGCCGGTTCACGGCGCGCTATATCCGCGGTGGGCCAACGTGTACTGGGCGAACTATCGCATCCAGGGGCAACGAAAGTTCTACGGCATCATCTCGGTGGACGCATGGAACGCGCGTGCGCCGTCGGTGACGCTACTTCGGATGACATCGACTCGCCGTGGGCCCGAGTTCCCAGAGATCGCCGGCGGCACGTATGCCTGCGCCGGCAACCTCACGTCCTTCCCGATCCACGGCATCGACCTCAATGATCCTCCGCCGATCAGAAGCATCGGCGTTCCACAGATGAAGAAGATCGCGGCCGCCATCGCCGTGACGCACGAGTTGGGTCCCGCGCTGGGCCTGACCGACGCTGAATTGAGCGCCCTTCTTTAGAGCTTCCGCTTTCCGAGCGCCGCTGGGCGGTGAGCGACGCGAGCGTCCTCATATTCGGCATGCTCCAGCGCGCGCTCGAGGGCGGCGCGCACGCGCGTGCGAAGGCGTTCGGATCGGATGCGCGCGAGCCAGCTCTCGAGCTGTTTTCTTGAAAACTTCGCCGGCAGGTCGAGCTCGGGCAGGCGCGCGCGCGTCCGACCGCTGGCGGATGCGACGTAGAAGTAGTCGAACAGCGCCTTTTCCACGGTCGCGAGCGCTACGCCATCAGATTCCTCGAATCCCCCGAAGAGTGCGGGCGGCAGTCTGTGGATCACGTATGTCGCCAACCGCGTCTCGATGCGTCGAGGCTTGGCCAGTGACGCGACGCTGATCTCGCGGGGGATCTGGTCGATCGCGCCGCGCGCGGCGAGCGCAGACTGGAACGAGATGTAGGCCGGGAACGGGCGAGTCAGCTCGGTCACGATCGTGCGTGGATCCAACGGCTGGTCCGCGAGAGTCCACAGCCCGTGCCGAAGCCGGCGCACAAGACCCTGCGCTTCGAGCGTACGCAGCCCGCGGCTGGCCGCACTCCCCGAGGTCTGAAGCGCGGCGGCAGCCTCCGCGGTCGTGAGCACCGGGACCGAGAGACGCCGAAGCGTGGAGTACATGGCAGCGGCGCTCATCGACCCGCCCCCAGCTTCTCCTCCAGCTGTTCGACGACCCGAAGCACCATGTCGGTCCAGGCCTGCTCGGTGCCATAGAGCGCGACGAAGTCCTCTTCCAGGAACTCCACGACGAGCCGGTCGTAGGCGTCGTACGGGATGTCAATGGCGCGGTCTTTTGCGGCAAGCGTTTTCTTGGGGTCAGGTCGCGACTGCGCGAGGGCGTCGGGGTATTGCCGGAAGAGGTGGTCAAGGTCGAACACGTCCCGCGGCTCGGTCGCGCTCCGATCGGCGAGCGCCCTGATCTTCTGCTCGATCGCGTCCGGCGGCAGATAGTGCTTGATGCGCGCCGCGACGCCACCCAGACGTCGCGCGAGCTCGGCGTCCATCTGCTCAAGTACTGGGGCTGCGGTCGAGCCCCGATTCGAGAGCTCGATCTTCGAGGATGCGGTCTCCATGCCTGGGCGCGCGAGTTGGAACTTCCAGCGCTTGACTGTCTCGGTGTCCTTTGCGCGGTGCCCCTCGAAGCGAAGCTCGATGTCGCGCAGACGGAGAAGCTCGGATAGTTGCCGCGACAGAAGCAGCGCGTCCATGCGCTCGCCGAAGCGGCCAAACTTGCGGCCGAGATAGTCGAGATTAAGGTCGGCCGAGCGGCGCGGGCTGCGCAGGAAATAGCGGAGGTTTCCGCCGCCTTTCAGCGCGAATTCGTCGAGCGGCAGCCCGGCGGCGGCGACCTGGCAGTAAGCAAGGTGAAACAGCTCGATCGCACGGCCCTGCTTCCGCAGCTCCGCCTCGTTGTTGCCGGCTGCTCTGTGTCGGTCGGCGCGGACGTGCTTAGCCATGACGTGAGGATGCCGGATATTGACAGGTACTGTCGATATCAAGAAGCCTCAAAACTACCCGCTAGATTCGCAGGATGCTCCGATTAATCGCGCTGGTCGTGGTCTGTGCGTCGGCTTGTGCTCCGGCCGGCGTGCCGGAG
>JANNUM010000531.1:0-3460 GCA_031395235.1 Chloroflexota bacterium | reverse complement strand
CACCCCAGTTCCTCGCGCACCGTGGAAAAGCCGAAGCGCCGCTCGGCGGCGTCCAGCACGCGGAGCGCCGCGCGGGTGACCTCGGGGCCGATGCCGTCGCCGCCGATGACGGCGAGTCGGAAAGAGCGAGTCATGGAGCGTCGGCAATCCTCGCAGAACCGTTGACGCGGCGCAGACGGGAGACTAACGTCAACGCAGATGCTTTATCGCTGCTGCGCCATGGCCATGCCCGAGGCCCATTGCACTTGCGTCTGTGCGATGGGCGACCACGGTTTGGGAGGCGGCAGCTAGCTCGCGTATCCGTTCTCAGCGATCCAGTGCAGGCCTCCCACACGGGAGGCCTTTCGTTTTCCAGGGAGGTAGAAGAGATGAGCGACACGAGATATCTGGCGATCGCGTTCTCGAGCCGCATCGCGAACGGTCATCTGCGGACGGCGGTCACCGCGGCCGTTCCGGCCGACGCGAAGGTGGTGCGAGCGCGGTCCGACGTGGTCGCGGCGGTCTTCGAGGTCGATCAGGACATCGACGCGCGCAGCGAGGGGGAGCGGCTGCGCCGTCGGGTCTCGAAGGACGCGGAGGACGCCGACCTGTCGGTCGCCGTGTCGGGCCCGAAGCGTGGTGCGACCGGCGCGCATCTCGCGCTCCTTCAGGCGGAGCAGGCGGTCTCTCTCGCGCGGACGAACGGCGGGAAGGCGAAGACCACGCACTTCGAGGATCTCGGTCCGTACCGCTTCGTCCTCGGTCAGCCGGAGACCGACATCGAGGCCAACGCCGAACGCGTTCTCGGTCCGCTCGCCGACGACGAGCGCTACACCGAACTCGTCCGGACGCTCGAGGCGTATCTCAAGCTGCACGGCAGCGTGAACGGGGTCGCGCGCGAACTGTTTCTGCACCGCAACACGGTGCGCCAGCGGCTGCGCCGCATCGGTCAGCTCACCGGTGCCAAGCTCAGCAGCGCCGACGACCGCCTCGCTCTGCAGCTCGCGCTCCTCGGACGCCAGGCGCTGGACCGTATCGCGAGCTAGCGCGACGCGGGCGCAGCTCCCCGGTACGCCTCGACGAGGACGCCGAGGCTCGCCGGATTCGCGACCGCGCCCTCGCTGACCGCACCCGCGAGCGGCTGGCCCATGAGCAGCCGTTTCACGGGGATCTCGAGCTTCTTGCCGTTCAGCGTTTTCGGGATCTCGGGCACGGCGATGATGCGGTCAGGCGCGTGACGCGGTGACAGCTCGCGCCGCAGCGTCCTGTTGATCCGGCGGCGCAGTGTCTCGTCGAGGGACGCGTTCGGCGCGAGGACGATGAACAGGACGAGCTCCGCGTTCTCTCCCCCGACCTCGACCACGAGGCTGTCCTTTATCTCGGGCAGCTGCTCGACGATCCGGTAGAACTCGCTCGTGCCCATGCGCACGCCCCCGCGATTGAGCGTCGCGTCGGAGCGTCCATAGATGACCGATGAACCGTCGGCGTTGAAGCGGATCCAATCGCCGTGACGCCAGACACCCGGGAACACATCGAAGTAGCTCGCGCGATATCTCGCGCCATCCGGGTCGTTCCAGAGGAACACCGGCATCGATGGCAGCGGACGCGTGATCACCAGCTCACCGACCTCGCCCACGACCGGCTTCCCTTCGGCGGAGTACGCCTCGATCTTCGCGCCGAGCGCCGCGCACTGCAGCTCGCCGGCGCGCACCGGGAGGAGTGGACATGACTGGAGGAACGCGGTGCACACGTCGGTCCCGCCGCTCACGCTGCCGACCGGGACGGGCCGTCCGAGCGCCTCGACGATCCAGGTGAAGCCCTCCGGGGCGAGTGGCGCGCCGGTCGAGCCGACCCCGCGCACGCGGCTCAGGTCGTTGCCGCGGCCGGGCGAGATGTTCGCCTTCATACACCCTTGGACGAACGCGGCCGACGTTCCGAAATAGGTCACGCCAACGTCAGCGGCGAAGCGCCAGAGCGTCTCCAGGTCCGGATGCGCCGGACTGCCGTCGAACAGGACCGCCGTGCCGCCCAGCGGCAGCACGCCGAGCATGTAGTTCCACATCATCCAACCCGTCGTCGTGAACCAGAAGAAGCGATCGTCGGCGCCGAGGTCCTGATGCAGCGCAAGCGATTTCAGGTGCTCGAGCAGGATCCCGCCCTGGCTGTGCGCGAGTCCCTTCGGCAGGCCGGTGGTGCCCGACGTATAGAGCACCCAGAGCGGGTGCTCGAAGGGCAGCTGTGCGAACTCGAGCGGCGCGGACTCCGACGCGAGCTCCGCCCACGACATCCGCGACCCGGATCGCGTCGGGGTCATATCCGGCCGCAGATAGGGGAGAACGACCGTGGTCCTGAGGCTCGGCAGCGAGCGCTCGATCTCCCCCGTCTCGCGCGAGCGGTCGAAGTCGCGCGCGCCGTACCGATAACCATCCACGCCGAAGAGGACTTTCGGCTCGAGCTGGCCGAAGCGGTCGACCACCGCGCGCGTGCCGAAGTCCGGCGAGCAGCTTGACCAGATCGCACCCAGGCTGGACGTCGCGAGCAGCGCGACGACGGTCTCGGGGATGTTCGGCAGGTACGCGACCACGCGATCGCCGCGCGTGACGCCAAGACGGACCAGCCCCGCGCGGACCGCGGCGACCTGCCGCGCCAACTCGCGGTACGTCACGGTCGTGGCGTGCTCGAGTCCGCGCGTCTCGGAGCGCGCGATGAGTGCGGGATGGTCATCGCGTCGAGCGAGCGCGTGCTCCGCGTAGCTCAGCTCAGCGCTGGGAAACCATGAGGCACCCGGCATCGTGTCTCGGGCGAGCACGCGCGTGTACGCATGGCTCGATCGGACGCCAAAGTGGTCCCAGATCGACGACCAGAAGGCGTCGAGATCCGTTACCGACCAGCGCCAGAGCTCCTGATAGGTCGTGAACGTGAGGCCGCGCTCGCGTGCGAGCCACTCGAGATAGCGCGTGATGTTCGCGCGGGCGATCGTCTCTTCACTGGGACGCCAGATCGTCTCGATCTGACCATCGTAATCGCGCAGCCTTCTTGGAAGTGCGACGAGGCCGAGATGCGGTCACGCACGGCCAGCAGCACCGCACGGAATCAGTGCAGCTGCTCACGCAGTTCGGTCGGTCTCCGGGCGATGCAATCTTCTGGACTACGCGGATTCGGCGCGGGCCGCGCGTTTGAAGGTCCGGCTAGTACGCGTTCCTCGGCGGCCGCTTCTGCTCGAAGCAGTCGGAGCAGTACACCGGCTTGTCGCCCCGCGGCTGGAATGGCACGCGCGCTTCCTTACCGCACTGGCTGCACGTCGCGCTGAACATCTCGCGGGCACCGCCGCCGTAGCCGCCTCCACCACCGCCGCCGCCGCCACCCCCGCCCGCGCGACGCGCGGCGCGATCCGTTGGACAACGGCTCGGCGCGTTCTGTAGTCCGCGCGACGAGTAGAACTCTTGCTCACCGGCCGTCCAGATGAACTCCTGGCTGCAGT
>JANNUM010000491.1:0-2561 GCA_031395235.1 Chloroflexota bacterium | reverse complement strand
ACCGGGCATGGACGCTTCCGCCGCCCTGCCGGCCGTCATCCTCACGGTGGTGCTTCTGGTCCTGAACGCGTTCTTCGTCGCCGCCGAATTCGCGATGGTCCGGGTGCGAGGGACGCAGCTCGATCAGCTCGCGGCCGAGGGAAGCGCTCGCGGACGGCTGGCCGCTCACATCATCGATCACATCGACTCGTACCTGTCCGCCTGCCAGGTCGGCATCACGATGGCGTCGCTCGGCCTCGGCTGGATCGGCGAGCCGGGCGTCGCCGCGTTGATCGCACCGCTGTTCGGCTGGCTCATCGAGCGGAACGAAACGCTTTTCCATGTGGTCAGCTTCGCCATCGCCTTTGCTCTGATCACTTACCTGCACATCGTGGTCGGTGAGCAGGCGCCGAAGTACTTCGCCATCCAGCGAGCGCTCGCGACATCGCTGTGGCTCGCGTATCCCCTCCACGTCTTCTACCGGATCGCCTATCCGTTCATCTGGTTCGTCAATACGAGCGCGAACCGCATCCTCAAAGCGATCGGGATCCCGGTGGGTCCGGGCGAGATCGCGGACGCTCACAGCGACGAAGAGCTCCGTCTTCTCGTCGCAGCCTCGGCGCGTCAGGGAAAGCTCGATGAGAGCGAACGCGTGATCGTCGGGAACGCTCTCAACTTCGCGGACACACTTGTACGGCAGGTCATGGTCCCGCGTACCGAGATCGTCGCCGTGCCCGAGGAGCTCGATCTCGCCGGGCTCATCGTGATAGCGCGGCAGCACCGCCTCTCGCGCTTTCCCGTGTACCGAGAAGACTTGGACCACATCGTCGGGGTCGTCCACGTCAAGGATCTCGTCGGGGTCGACCGCGGATCGAAGGCCAAGGCCCACGACATCATGCGCAAGGTGCCAGCGATCCCGGAGACGCTGCGCTTGGACCAGGCGCTCGCCGAGTTCCGACGTCAGCACAGTCAGCTGGCGGTCGTCATCGACGAGTACGGCGGAACGGCCGGCCTCGTGACACTCGAGGACGTGCTCGAGGAGCTGGTCGGGGCGGTCGGCGACGAGTTCGAGAAGGACGCGGCGCCCCCGATCCGCGAGGAGGCCCCGGGCAACTACGTGGTGGACGGCCTGGTCGGACTGTCCGAGCTGCGTGAGCGCCTGCACCTCGAGCTCACGGACGAGCCGTACGACACCGTCGGCGGCATGGTCTTCGGCCGGCTGGGGCGTCTCGCGCAGGTCGGCGACGCCGTCGAGGTCGAGGGCTACCGCTTCCAGGTCGCCGGCGTCGACGGCCGGCGCGTTTCGCAGGTCCGCATTCAGCGTTCGCGACCGCCAAAGAAGGCGTGACGATCGTTAACGCGCAAACCGTTACCAGTCCGTAACGAGCGGCCCGCCGCTAGAGCGGTGGCACGTGCGTTGCTTGTAGGTAGCACGTGCTTGAACTATTGACGAACGACAGCGTGATCTTCCTCCTGGGGGCGGTCGGCCTCGCGTCGACGGCCGTCTCGATCCTTCGCGACGCCCGCGACCAGCGCCAGCGCATCACCCAGACCAACATCCGCGTCGAGCGCTAGCCGCCCCCGAAAGCGCTAGCCGCCCCCGAACGCGGAGCGGACGAACCCGGCAAGCGTCTCCCACCGCTGGACCCAGAACTGCTGCGCCCTGGGGTCCAGCAGGACGAAGAGGCCCGTCGCCGCTGTGGTGACCAGCCCCGTCATCAAGCCGAATGAGACAAGGCTGCCTCGTCCCGACAGCCTTTGGTCGCTCACGCGTGGCTGCTCCGGAGGCGCGCGACCAGGTTGTCCAGGCGCGCGCGCGAGATCGTGAGGAATTTTGCCAGGTTCTGGCGGTCGCCCTCCGGGATGGTCAGCTTCCCGTCGTCGCCGGCCGCCCGCGAGAGCTCTGCCAGCGCCTCGTTGAGCTTGCGCGTGGCTGTGATCAGTGCGTCGTCGCGCAGCGCAGGGATCGCCGGCTCCAGCTTCCTCCCGCGCTCCTGCGGGTGGAGGATCCGCTCGACGCGGTCGTGGAGCCGGATCAGCGTCAGCTGCCCGGCGAGGATCTGCTTCGCGAGCGAGCGGCGACGGCGCTTGTCCTCGAGCTTCATCAGCTCGTACGCCGCCGACAGCGTGTCGTACCGTTTCGCGACCATCTCGCGGACGTCGTCCGGCGCGCTGGCCAGGCGGAGACGGTTCTCGACGTAGCCCTTGTCCTTGCCGAGCTTCCCCGCGAGCTGTCGGATCGAGTAGCCCAGCTCGCTGGTCATCTTCTGGTAGATCACGGCCTCGTCGAGCGGCGAGAGGTCCTCACGCTGCAGGTTCTCGATGAGCGCGATCTCAAGGGCCGTCGCATCGTCGAAGCGCTCGACGATCGCAGGGATGGTCTCCTTGCCCGCGATCTTCGATGACCGCCAGCGACGCTCGCCGGCGATGATCTCGAACTGGTCGCCCGACGGCCGAACGAGGATCGGCTGCAGCACGCCGTGCTCCTTGATGGACGCGGCGAGCTCCTGAAGCGTCTCCTCGTGCCAGGTCATGCGGGGTTGAGAGGGGTTCGGTACGACCTTGTCGAGCGGCAGTTCGCG
>JANNUM010000461.1:0-7251 GCA_031395235.1 Chloroflexota bacterium | reverse complement strand
AGCTGGTGATCCGGCCGTACGACAAGATCCCGCCGGGGACGATCGTGCTGACCGCGTGGAGCTGGATCGACGAGCTGACCACGTACGACGACGCACGCGTGCGCGCCTTCCTGGGCGCGCCTCTCAACCAGTGCTGCGAGGACGTCCCCTGACACGGCGCGTCGCCGTCGACGATGTCGGCGAGCACAACCGTCGGATGTGGGAGCGACTCGCGGAAGCCGGCATCCCGTACACGCGGCCGCAGGGCAAGCCGCCACGCGACGCCCGCGGCAAGCGACGCTTCCTCGATGACCTGACGCGTGGACGCCTTCGCGGTGTCGACCTCGAAGGCAAGCGAGTCCTGTCACTCGCGGGCGGCGGTGGATGGGATGCGGTCCTGTTCGCGGAGCTCGGCGCCACGACGGCGCTGTTCGACATCTCGAAGCGCCAGCTCGCGACCGTGCGCGCGCTCGCGCGCGACCGCGGGACGAAGCTCCGTTTCGTCCAGGGGGATATGCGCGACCTCTCCGCGTTCGCCGACGGAGAGTTCGACATCGTGAGTCACCACCATTCGATGGTGTTTGTTCCCGACGCGAATCGGGTGATCGGCGAGGTCGCCCGCATCCTCGCGCCGGGCGGGATCTACGTCTTATCCACCATGCATCCGGTCGCGCTGCGTATGCAGGAGACGTGGACGGGGACGGGCTGGGGCCTCAAGCAACGCTACTTCGACGACGGGCACATACCGTTCGAGGACGCGTTCTGGGAGTTCGGCGCGGTGAAGGTCAAAGCCCGCACGCTCGAGTACGGACACCGCACGAGCGATCTCGTCAACGCGTGCGCGAAGAACGGACTGCTCGTCGACGGCCTCTGGGAGTACTCACCGAGCTACGAGGGCGGCGAGCCGGGTTCAGCCGAGGAGCTCGAGCGCTGGCTTCCCGCGTATCTCGAGATCAGGGCGCGTCGCGTCGGGGTAAGGCCTCGTCGCGTCGCGAAACGCGTCGGCGCAGCGCGGCGCTCGACTCGGCGTACTGCGACACGATCGCGCTGAGCTTTCGAACGGCGACCGGGATGTTCACGGCCCAGCCGACCCCGAAGACCTTCTCCGAGAAGACCTGATCGTTGTCCGGGTCCCAATACGCTTCCCGCAGGCGATCGAGAGTTGGCAGGCGGAAGTCGTAGGGAACGACACCCGCGACCTTGCCATTCCAGGCGCGCGCTTCGGGAGGCTTGCGGAGCTCCTGATAGATCGCGGCCGCGACGGCCATCCAGGCAAGGGTGCGGATGAGCTTCACGAGATCGGTCACTGGCGCACCACCTGAGCAGGGGTCGTGCCAGGCTTCACCAGGGGCACGCCGTCCGCACATTGTGGGCAATCGCCCGGCGCGTAGGTCGGGATGTCGAGCGTCCACAGCGCGTGCAGCGGGACATCGAGGCTGGCGCCGCCACCGGAGCGGTCGACGAGGACGGCCGCGCCGACGACCTGCGCGCCCGCGCCGCGTACCGCGTCGAGCGTGTCCTGGACGGATCCGCCGGTCGTCATGATGTCGTCGACGACCAGCACTCGCTCCCCCGAGCCGAGCTCGAACCCGCGACGGAACTCCCTGCCCCGACCGCTCTCCGCCCGCTCGGCATAGACCGCCCGCAGCTCCATCTGACGCGCGACCTCATGCGCGAGGATGATGCCGCCGGTCGTCGGTCCCGCGATGGTCCGCGGCGTGACTGAGCGCGCCCACTCCGCGATGTCCGTGCAGAGAGCGGCCGTCCGCACGGGCCATTGGAGCACCTGGAACTTCTCGAGATAGCGCGCCGAGTGTTTTCCCGACGCGAGGACGAAGTGTCCCTCGCGGAAGGCACCTGCCTCGCGGAATACGCGCTCGACCTCGCGCGGTGTGACCATCGCGCGCCAGTATCGCGGCCGGAGTCCCCATATGCTGCCCGCGTGCGTGCGCTCGCGGTCGTCCCGGGACGCGCGGGCTCCGGCGCGGTGCGCGACATGCCCGACCCGACGCCTGCCGAGGGCGAGGTCCTCGTCGACGTCGTGCGCGTGGGCCTGTGCGGCACGGACGCCGAGATCGAGCGCGGGGACTACGGGCGAGCCCCGGACGGCGCCGACATGCTCGTCCTCGGTCACGAGAGCTTCGGACGCGTCGCCCGCGACGCGGGACCCTTGAAGGCGGGCACGCCGGTCGTTGCGAGCGTTCGCCGCCCTGACGGCTGTCCGAATTGCCGCAGCGGCGAACAGGACATGTGTCTCTGGGGCGGCTTCCGCGAACGCGGGATCAATGGCATCCACGGCTTCTGCGCCGAGCGCTTCGCCGAGCGACCCGAGTACCTCTTCGTCGTGCCCGAGCCCGTGGCTGACGTCGCGGTCCTCCTCGAGCCGCTCACGATCACCGAAAAAGGGTGGCGTCACCTCGTCGTGGCGCAGCGGCGCATGACGGTATGGGAGCCGCGCACCGCCATCGTCGCGGGCGGTGGTCCGGTGGGGATACTCGCAGCGGTGAAGCTTCGCCTCCAAGGACTCGACGTCACGGTCGTCGAGCGCCAGCACAAGCCGGAGAAGGAGGCGCTGCTCGCGCGGATCGGCGCCGGCTACGCAGCAACGAGCGTCACGCCCCTCGCAACGCTTGCCGCGCGCTCGAAGCGGATCGACGTCGTGATCGAGGCGACCGGCAACGCCGCCGTGGCGTTCGAATGCCTGCAGCTCGTGGGCGCGAACGGCGCGGTGATCCTCACCAGCGTCACCGGGGCGATGCGCTCCCTCGAGGTGCCCGCGGACCTCATCAACAAGAAGCTCGTGCTCGATAACGTGCTCGTGCTTGGCACCGTCAATGCCAAGTCCGACGACTTTCGCAACGGGATCGCCGATCTCTCGCAGGCGGAGCAGCGCTGGCCAGGCTTCCTCGGCTCGCTCATCACCCGGCGCGTGCCGCTCGCGGACGCGGCGCGCGCGCTGCCGCACGATCCCGCCCAGATCAAGACCGTGGTGGAGGTGCCTCGTTGAAGGTGCACGACGTTTCGCTGGTAATGCGCGCGGGCATGCCGACCTGGCCGGGCGAGGACGGACCCCAGATGACGCCGCTACGGCGCATCGCCAGAGGCGACTCGGCCAACGTGTCGATCGTGACGTTCGGCAACCACGCCGGGACGCACGTCGATCCGCCGGTGCACTTCATCGAGGGCGCAGGCACCGTCGACCTGCTCCCGGTCGACGTGCTCGTGGGGCCGTGCCGCGTGGTCCTCTTCGATGGCCCGGGCCACATCGGCGCGGCCTGGCTCGATAAGGCCGGCATGCCCGCGGGTACCAGGCGGATCCTCTTCAAGACTCGCAACAGCGAGCGCTGGCGCGAGCCGGTAAAGCCGTTCGATCGCGATTTCGTGGCACTCGATCGCACCGCCGCGCGCTGGTGCGTCGACCGCGGCGTGAAGCTCGTGGGCATCGACTACCTCTCGATCGAGCCGCAGGGGCCGGAGAAGGAAGGCTATCCCACGCACAAGACGCTCCTCGGCGCGAAGATCGTGATCATCGAGGGTCTCGACCTCAAGGACGTGCGGCCCGGTGAATACGACCTCGTATGCGGCGCGATCAAGTTCGAAGGCGGTGATGGTGCACCCGCAAGGGTCTTCCTCATCGAGCGCTGACGCTCGCGGGAGCTCGCCGGCCGCGTCGCCGCCGCCATCGCGCGGTCACCGGGCGATACGATTGCCTCTGATGGCGATCGGACAGCGGCCTCTCGCGCTGCGCCGCGACCTGGTCCGGATCTTCGGCGAAGACCGGCTGGTCGCGGTCATCCGCACCGCCACGCCGGAAGTCGCCGAGCGCGCCGCGCGCTGGATGGCTGAGGCTGGCGTCCGCCTGGTCGAGATCACGCTCACCGTGCCCGACGCGTACGAGCTCATCGCGAAGCTCGCGACCGACGACGTGTTCGCGAGGCAGGGTGCGATCGTCGGAGCGGGCACCGTCCTCTCCGGCGCGCAGGCCGAGGACGCCGTGCTCGCGGGCGCGCGTTTCCTCGTCAGTCCCGCGCTCGTCCCGGAGATGCTCGAGGTCGGCCGCGCGCGCGACGTGATGACGATGCCCGGAACGATGACGCCCAGCGAGATGGTGAAGGCCGCCGAGCTCGGCGCCGACTTCATCAAGATCTTCCCGATCGCGACGATCGGCGGCCCCGACTTCGTTATGAACGTCCGACGCGCGCTCGGGCACCTCCCGCTCGTCGCGACCGGCAATGTCGAGTACGACGAGATACCCGCGTACTTGGGGGCGGGCGTCGTCGGCTTCGGCATCGGCGGGCCGCTCATCCGCGGCGACCTCCTCGACCGCAGCGACCACGCGGGCGTCGTGGCGAACGCGAAGCGCTTCCTCGCGGCGACGCGCAGGGCCTGATTTGCCTCGCGACCTACCGCTCGGCAACGGCGACTTCCTCGTCACCTTCGACGGGCGCTATCAGCTGCGCGATATCTATTACCCGCATGTCGGGCAGGAGAACCACACCGTCGGCGCGCCGTGCCGCTTCGGTGTTTGGGCCGACGGCCGCTTCAGCTGGGTGGGCAGCGACGGCTGGGAGTGCCACATCGCGTACGAGCACGAGACGCTCGTGGGCGACACGACGCTGAACAACGAGGCGCTGGGGCTGCGCTTCCGTTGCCGCGATGCCGTGGACTTCGATCGGAACATCTACTTCAAAGAGGTCACGGTCGAGGACGAGCTCGGGCGCGAACGCGAGATACGCGTGTTCCAACACTTCGACGCGCATCTGTTCGGCAACGAGGTCGGCGACTCCGCGTTCTACGACCCGCGGTCGCAGGCGATCGTCCACTACAAGGGCCGGCGCGCCTTCCTCATCTCAGGCACCGCGGGTGGACACTCCTTCGGGCTGACCTCGTTCGCGATCGGCCAAAAGGACGCGCCGGGCAAAGAAGGTACCTGGCGCGATGCCGAGGACGGCGTGCTGTCACGCAACCCGGTGGCGCAGGGTTCGATCGACAGCGTCGGGATGCTCACCTTCCGCGTTCCCCCGAGCGGCAGCTCCACGGTCGTGTTCTGGATCGCAGCGGGTGAGTCGTACGAGGAGGTGCGCGAGCTCGACAAGCTCGTGCGCGAGCGCTCGCCCGCGTCGTTCCTGGCGCGCACGAAGGATTACTGGCGACTCTGGGCGAACAAGGACGAGTCGATCGCGGACCACCTCCCCGCGGAGATCGCGCGGCTCTACAAACGGTCGACGCTCATCATCCGCACGCAGGTCGACAACCGCGGCGCGATCATCGCCGGGAACGACTCCGACGTCCTTCGCTTCAACCGCGACACGTATTCGTACCTGTGGCCACGCGACGGCGCGTTGGTCGCCGATGCGCTCGACCTCGCCGGCTACGGCGAAGTGACACGCCGCTTCTTCTTCCTCTGCGGCGACCTCATGACGCGCGAGGGGTACCTGCTTCACAAGTACAACCCCGACGGCTCGCTCGGATCGTCCTGGCACGCGTGGTCCACGCCCGAGGGGCGCCTGGAGCTGCCGATCCAAGAGGACGAGACCGGCCTGCCGATCTGGGCGCTCTGGCAGCACTACGAGCGCGACCGCGACATCGAATTCATCCGGCCCCTCTACCGCAAGCTCGTGCGCACCGGCGCGGACTTCATGGCGACGTTCCGCGAGGTGCATACGAAGCTTCCGGCGCCGTCGTTCGACCTATGGGAGGAGCGTCGTGGCATCCACGCCTTCACCACGGCGGCGGTGTGGGCCGGGCTCACCGCCGGGCGCAACTTCGCGGTCGCCTTTGGCCAGCACGAGCTCGCGAAGCGCTACGCGGTGGCCGCGCAGGAGATCCGCGAGGCCGCGCTCACCCACCTATGGGACGAGGACCGCGGTCGCTTCGTCCGCACCGTCGCGGTCCTGCCGGACGGCACGATCGTCAAAGATGCGACGATCGACATCTCGCTGGCCGGCATCTTCCTCTTCGGCATGCTGCCCGCGGCCGACCCGCGCGTGGTCGCGACGATGAAGGCCATCGAGCAGCGCCTCACGGTGCGGACGCCGGTCGGCGGCATCGCGCGTTACGAGAACGACTACTACTTCCAGGTCTCGCAGGACGTCGCGAGCGTGCCCGGGAACCCATGGTTCGTCAGCACGCTGTGGCTGGCCGAGTGGTACATCGCGACGGCCGCGACGCTCGACGATCTCGAGCGGCCACTCGCCCTCCTGCGGTGGTGCGCGAGCAAGGCGTTACCGTCCGGCGTCCTCGCCGAGCAGGTGCATCCGTACACCGGAGAGCCGCTATCCGTGTCGCCGCTCACCTGGTCGCACGCCGCCTTCGTGAGCGCCGTACAACACTACGCACGCGTGTCCGCTCGAATCCAAGGGAGGTTGCGCGACAAGGCGGTCCGCTCCGGAGAAGTCATCGCGTGACGCAAGAGCGTGGGCGCCGAGTCGCCACCGAGGGCCCCCGCGCGCGAGGGGTCCCCGTCCCGACGGGACGGGGTTTCGCGCGTTGAGAGGGTTTCGGTGGCGACTCGCCGCAATCGCGCTCTTCGTCGCCGCATGTCAGTCGAATCCGAATCCGACTCCCGGCGCATCCGTCGCGCCCGGAGTGGGCGCGCAGGCGAGTTTCATCCTCGCGAATCCCGGCGGTCTGCTCGCGCTCGACAACACGGCGCGCACGCTCGGACGCATCGTGGACCTGCCTCCGCAGAGCGCACCATCCACACCATCGCTCCATCCGAACGGAAGGTCGATCGTGTTCGCGCTCACGGCGCAGCCGGACCCCAAGCGCGGATTCGGGTCAGATCTGTACATCGTGAACGTCGACGGCACGGGTCTGCGCGCCGTCGTGCAGCACGAGTCCGACAACGTCTTCTACGCGAGCCCGCGTTTCGACGCCACGGGGAACGTCATCTACTTCCACCGCCGCGCCGCGATCATCCAGAACGGGTCCTTCACCGGCAACGACGATGCCCTCGAGCGAATGGATCTGCGCACCGGCGAGCGCAAGCGCCTTGTGAAAGACGGCGCCGATCCGACGATCAGCCCTGACGGACGGACGATGATCTACGTGCATCTGAAGGACGGACAGGTCGACGCCCTGTGGCGCGCCGACATCGACGGCGCGAATGCCCGTCCACTCCTGCAAACACGGGACACGTTCTGGTACCTGCAGGCGCCGCGATTATCGCCCAACGACTGCCTCGTGGCGTTCTCCGCCGCCGGCCACACCGTGACGCGTGGGAGCGGCGGGAAGCTCGCGCATCTCGGTGTGCCGTCGGATCTGTTCCTC
>JANNUM010000176.1:0-4874 GCA_031395235.1 Chloroflexota bacterium | reverse complement strand
CCGGCCGATGCGAACGCCGCCCCTCTGCTCACGCGCAGCGAGCGAGATGAGCGGACGACCGCTCACGCGCGACAGGACCTGCGCCGCGCGCGCGTCCGGGATGAGTCCGGTCCGGATCAGCGCGGCCGACAGTGTTTCGCGCGCTCCGCGTGTCGCGACGAGACGCGCCAGCTGGTCGTTCGTGAAGAGGTGCTCGGCGACGAGCGCGTCGGCCAGCGTGCGCTCGATCGCGGTGAGCTCCGCCGGCTTCGCCTTGGCGCGGTTCTGCGCGACCTGGCGGAGGATGCGGAGGGTCTCCTGCGGTGCGGTGTCCTTTGAGATGTGCGCGACGGCGCCGACCGCGAGCGCGAGGTCGCGGATCCCGGGGTCGAGCGTGAGGAAGACGATCGATGCGTCGGGCAGGAGCGGCTTCAGCTCGCGCGCGACCTCGAGGCCGGTCTTGCCCGGCATCGAGTTGTCGAGAAGGATCAGGTCCGGCTTGAGCTCCAGGGCCATCCGACTGGCCTGTACACCATCGGCGGCCTCGCCAACGACGAGGAGCTCGTCATCCGCCGCGAGCAGCGCGCGGATGCCCTCGCGGATCGCGAGGTGGTCGTCGGCTACGAGGACCCGTGTTGGCATGCCGATAGCCTCGCGTTTCGGCCGTTTCCCACCATCGGACCTTGGAATGAGTTTGGTAGGAGAGCCGTGTCGCGATTCCCTACAAGGTCGACGGAACGGCGACAGCTTGGTCGCTCGCTCGGGGGATGCTCCTATTTAAGCGGCGCGCTACGCGTTTGAACGGCGCGGTGAGACCCCCGGTTGGCGTTGAATAAGCGCGGGTTGGCGCAGACGAAGGTGCTCCTGGTGGTGGCTCACCCGGTGATCGGGTCGGGCATCGAAACGCTGCTACGTCTCGAGGAGCGGTACGACGTCCGGCGTGTTGCCAGCGCGACCGAGGGCGCCGCGCTCAAGGAGTGGCGTCCCCACGTCGCGCTCATCGACGGCACGCTCCTCAGCGGCGGCGCGCGGATCCATCTCGGATCGCCGACTCTCGTGCTCTCGGGGACCGAGGCCGATGGCCGCGCGCTCCTGCGCCGATTACCCGAAGGACGAGGGTGGCTGCGCAAGGACGCGACCGCGGCCGAGTTCGCGAAGATGATCGACGGCGTCGCGAGTCGTCCGACGGCGCAGGCCACGCTGGGCGCGCTCGGCACCATCGTGCTCGTTCTCCTCGTGCTCGCGGTGATCCTGTTGGTCATCTACCTCTTGTGGCTCGCGCTGTATTGATGCTGAACGCAGCGTGCGCGCGATGAGCTCTTCCGTCCCTGGCCCGTACAATCAGCCCGTGGCGACACGCGTATTGCTCGTCGACGACCACGAGCTTGTCCGACAGGGCGTCGCGGCGATGCTCGTGGGCGCCGACGGCATCGAGGTCGTCGGTGAAGCGCGGACCGGGCGCGAGGCGATCGAGGCCACCCGCCGGGATCTCCCTGACGTGGTCCTCATGGACGTGCGCATGCCGGACATGGATGGCCTCGAGGCGACGAAGAAGATCAAAGAAGAGCGCCCGCGCACCGCGGTGATCATGGTCACGATGCATGACAACCCCGCATACCTGCGTGACGCGGTGCGCGCCGGCGCCGCGGGGTACCTGCTGAAGGACGTATCGAAGGAAGAGCTCGTCGACGCGATCCGGCAGGTCTCGACGGGCGGCGCGTTCATCGAGTCGAAGCTGCTGCGGGGGATGCTCAGCGAGATGAAGCCCGCGGGTCCGGTACCGTCGGCGGCGAAGAATCTCACGAAGCGCGAGCGCGAGATCCTGGGGCTCGTCGCCGAAGGACTCTCCAATCGCGAGATCGCCGACAAGCTCGTGCTCTCGCCCGAGACGGTGAAGAGCCACGTCGCCGCCATCCTCGAGAAGCTGAACGTCTCGGACCGCACGCAGGCCGCGATCTACGCCGTACGCAACGGCTTGGTGGACGCGAGCGCGCTCTAGCCCGCGCGCGCCTTTCCCACGACGAACGTCGCCACGGCCGCGGCCTGTGTTGCGAGCGCGACGCCGAGGACGATGCGAGCCATCGCGAGCGGGTCGGTCGCGTTCGTGAGTAAGAGCGCCACCTCCGCCACAACGGCCGTGGCGAGGAGCAGACCCACGCGCATCTCGCCACGCCCGATGAAGTACGAGATCCACAGGCTGAGCAGTGCGTTCGCGAGCGCGGCCACGCCGTACGTGCCGACGATCTTCGTCGTTTCCGGGTACTGCGAGCCCACCACGATCGGCACGAGGAACTCGGGCAGCACGATGTACGCGACGGCCACGAGGCCACTCGTCGCGAGCACGAAGGCGAGCGCGAGGTACAGCGCGCGGTCGGTGTCCTCGCCGCGCGCGTGCGCTCGCGCGGTGCGCTCGAGCAACAGGAAGCCGATCGCGATCGGGGCGAAGAGGACGATCTTGCCCATGGTGATCGCGCCGGCATACGCGCCGGCGTCCTCGGGGCGCAGCAGCGACCGCGCGAGCACGGCATCGATGTTCGTCAGGGCCGCGTACGCGAGCAACACGACCGCGGATAGGGCGAAGAAGCGCGTCTCGGCCACCCCGAGCTCGTGCTTCACGGTGCTGCTCCGCGCGGCGCGGAACAAAGTGAGGAGCGGAACGGCCACGACGACGAGGCTGATCGCGATCGCGGCGGTCGCGCCGGTGAACGCGCCGTCGACACCGAAACCCAGGACGACGAGCGCGACACCGACCGCGAGGCGGCCACCGGCCTGCGCGATGAGGGCACTGCCCATCCATACGAAGCGCGCGAGGCCCTGCAGTAGGCCGAGTCCGAAGGTGAACACGAGCGCGAGGAACAGCGTCAGGCCGAGCAGCGCCACGGAGAGCGGGGGCAGAGCGAGCGCGCCCGCGATCGCGCCGGATAGCACGGCGACGAGGAGCCCGAGCGCGGCGGCGGCGGCGCCGACCCGCACGGCCCAGCGACGGACGAAGGCGTGGAGCGCGGCCTCCTCGTCGCGGGCGCGGTACTGCGCAGTGAGCTTGGCCGTCGCGGCCTGGATGACCTGGCTCGAGATCGACTCGAGGACGAGGATGCCGAACAGCGCCGTGAGCACCGCGTATTCCTCGGGTCGTAGGAGGCGCGCCATCACGACCTGGTAGCCGTACGCGAGGACGTTCGCGAACATCGTCGCGACGAAGAGATACAGGCCGCCGGAATGCTGACGCGCGCGTGCGAGCACCCGCGAAGGTTAGCGACTAGGCGTGCCTAGGCCCGGACCGGCTCCTTCAGTGGCGCGACGAGCATGAAGTTCTCGACGAGCTCATCCGTCTCCGGCGAGGTGTAGTTCTCGATGTCGCCGTTGTCGGCGTCGCGCGCGATCACGGGATCGATGGGGAGCTTTCCCATCAGCGGCGCGTTCGACGAGATGACGAGCTTCAGGCCCTGCGACGGACCGAACACCTCGAGGCGCTGACCGTCGGGAAGCGTCACGTAGGCCATGTTCTCGACGACGCCGATGATCTCGCCACCGAGCTGCTTCACGAGCTTCACGGCCTTCATGACGATCATGGTCGCGAGAGCCTGCGGCGTGGTCACGAGCACGACACCGTCGACCGGTAGCGCCTGCATCACGGTGAGCGGCGCGTCGCTCGTTCCCGGCGGGAGGTCGACGATGAGATAGTCGAGCTCGCCCCACTGCACGTCGCTGAAGAACTGCCGGATCGCGCCCGAGACCATCGGGCCGCGCCAGATGACCGCTTCCTCCTCGCTCGGGAGGATCAGGTTCATCGACATGATCGGGATGCCACCACGCGATTTCGGCGGAACGAGCGTCTTGCCGTCCGCTGACATCGGCTTCTCGCGCACGCCGAACATCCGCGGGATGGATGGTCCGGTGATATCACCGTCGAGCACGCCGACGCTGAAGCCGCGTCGCTTCAGTCCGACCGCGAGCAGGCCGGCGACGAGGGACTTCCCCACTCCGCCCTTGCCAGACATGACGGCGATGACGTGCTTGATGCCCTTCTGCTCCGCCATGCCGCGCGGCACGCCCTTCGCGGCGAGGGACGGTGCGGGCGGCGCGCCTTCGGGCAGCCTGCCGGTGTCGGCGAACACGTTGAGCTCACCGATGAGATCATCGAGCTTCACGCGGCCGGCGCCGTGTCCGGCGGCGGCCTGCGCGATCGTCTCGCTCTTGCTGATCGCGCACGAGGCGCAACCGAGCGCGTAACGGCCGAAGATCTTGTCCGCGCCGGGCCAGCGGTCTACGACGGACGCGATGGTCATGTCGGGCGTGATCAAAGTGGCCAGAGAGGGCTCCTTCCGTTCTAGGACGCGGGCTGCTCGGCCTCCTCGATGAGCATCACCGGGATGCCATCGCGGACGGGGTATCGACGGCGGCAACGCCCGCAGGTGAGGCGGTCGCCCTCCTCGCTGAGCGGACCGTGGTCCGCTGGGCAGACAAGGATCTCGAGTAGCTGCTTATCGACAGGCACGCATTCGATGTTAGTCGTTCATCTGGGCGCCGCGGTCGCTCGGACCGTGCACATGGGATCAGACCTCGACGCCAGCCAACCGCGCGAGGCCGAGCAGCGCGAAGAACATCCCGATGCCGATGAACACCATGAGCGGATTGAGGATGCCGAATTCCTTGTTGGCTTCGCTCATGAGGTCGGTCGCGCCGACATACAGCACAGATCCGGTGGCAACGGCCAGCGCGGGGCCTGCGACGTTGCTGAGCATGCCGGTCGCGATGACCCCGCTGAACGTCGCGATCGACAGGAGCCCGGCGGCTCCCAGCGTCCCGCGACGGCCCGCTCCCGTCGCCTTCATGACCGAGGCGATGGTGAATCCCTCCGGAAGCTTGTGCAGCATGATCGCGGCGAAGACGATCGT
>JANNUM010000382.1:0-7893 GCA_031395235.1 Chloroflexota bacterium | reverse complement strand
GGACGCCGCTCGAGAGCGCCGCTAGGTCGCGCTCCACGGCGGGATGGCGCGAGTCGGCCTCCGCGACGCGGATGACGCGCACGCCGCGTGGACTGGGGCCGCCGCGTCCGGCGAGCACCGCGACCTCCTTGCCCGCGCCCTGGAGCCCGGCGATATGCGCGCCCATGACCTGCTCCACTCCGCCGAGGACCTGCGGCGTCGTGTAGTGCACGAAGAGGACGCGGCGCACGCCCCCCGTCACGCGGGAGCGGCCATCCTCGTCTGCGCGAGGCGGCCTTGCCCGCCGGCGACGTGGTCGCCCTTCGCGCCGCGGCGCACGCGGAACGTCATGCGGTTGCCGAAGACCTCCATGTCGCGTACGTCGATCCGCTCGAGCCAAGGAGGCAGCGCGGGATCGATCATCAGCTGCTGCGTCGCGAGATCGGGAGTGAGGCCGAGCAGTGTGCGCAGGCAGAGGAACACCATGCCCGCCGACCACGCCTGCGGGATGCATGAGACGAGGTAGTCCGCGGGCCGCGAGGCAAAGCGCAGATCGCGCTGGAAGCCGCAGAAGAGCTCGGGCACGCGCGCATCCGGGAAGCGGCGGCCGGCCTCGATGAGCGCGCTGGTGATCTCCGCCGCCTCCTCGCGGAAGCCGTACCGCGCGAAACCTTGCGCGATGAGCGAGTTGTCGTGCGGCCATACCGAGCCGTTGTGATAGCTCATCGGGTTGTACGTCGGGTACGTGCTCGAGAGCGTACGGATGCCCCAGCCGGTGTACATGTCCGGCGTCATGAGCCGGTGCACGACGGTCGCCGCACGGTCCGGGCTCGCGATGCCGCACCACAACGCGTGGCCGGCGTTGCTCGTCACCGCGCGCACCTGCTTCTTGTCGCCGTCGAGCGCCTGCGCGTAGCAGCCCTCGTCGGCCATCCAGAAGTCGCGCTCGAAGCGCTCGCGCAGCTCGCGCGCCTCGCCGCGGAGGCGATCCGCGCGCGCCGAGTCGCCGTCGAGCGCGTACAGGTCAGCGAGGCCCACTTTCGCGGCATAGAGATAGGCCTGGACCTCGACGAGCGCGGCCGGCAGCTTCGACCAAGTCCCGTCAGGTTCGGACAGCGACTGCAGCGAGTCCTTCCAGCCCTGACTCTTCAGGTCCGACGCTCGCGGGCCGTACTCGACGTACCCGTCGCGGTCGGCATCACCGTACGTGTCGCACCAGGTGAGCGCGCGCTCGGCGGCGGGAAGCAGCTCGCGCCAGAGCTCGCGGTCGGCCGTCCACTTCACCGTTTCGGCGACAAGCAGCGCGAAGAGCGGTGTCGCGTCGACGGATCCGTAATACGGACGATGCGGGATCTCGCCGAGTCGCGCGAGCTCTCCGCGACGCAGCTCGTGGAAGATCTTCCCCGGCTCCTCCTCCGAGAAGTCGTCGACCTTCTGGCCCTGGTACTTCGCGAGGAGTCGCAGCGTCCCGCGGGCGATGTTGGGGTTCCACCCGAGCGTCTGGTACGCGCAGATGAGTCCGTCCCGTCCGAACGGCACCGCGTACCACGGGATGCCCGCCGTTGGGTACGGCCCGCTCTCGTGGAACTCCATAAGGGCGCGCAGGTCGAGCGCGCTGCGGGTGATGAGGCCCTCGTCGAGCGTCTCGGAGCTCGTCGTGTAGCGGGCGCAGCCACGGAGGAACCGGCGATAGCGCGCGTTGAGCGCGTCGATCGCGTCATCGAAGCGGTCGGGCGAGGGCGCCGCGCCCGCGCCGTCCTCGCGCGGGATCACCGCCAGCTCGATGGTGAGCACACCCTGCGGTGGCAGCTCCCGCTCGAGGTGGAAGACGTTCCCCTCGATGCGATCGGGCGCGGGCCGCATCGTGATGTCCGTCGTGCGTCGCACCGCATCGCGGCCGACGCGCTCGAAGACGATGCCGCCCTCGCGCGCGCCGCGCTTGATCTCCTGCGGCGTCGTGGCGTCGGGCCGGCGCCCCCGCACCGCGAACATGTCGCGGAACGAGGCCTCGAACTCGAGCTCGAGCGAGACGCGCACAGGGCGCGGGTTCGCGTTGAGCACGCCGATGCGCTCGCGTAGGCCGTCCGCGAGGAAGCGCGTGCGCCGGATCGACAGCGCCTCGGCGGCATGGCGTGCCGTGCCCAGCGTCGCGCCCTCCGAGCGCATGAGCTGGAAGGTGGCGACGTAGTTCTGCTCCGTGTTCGCCGATAGCAGGATCGGCGGCGTCCCGTTCACGCGCAGCGCGTATCCCGACAGGAACTGCGTGTCGTGGTAGTAGAGCCCGAACGGGCTCGCGCTGCCGAGCAGAAGGGAGCCGTCGTTCTCCGTGATCAGGACGAGCGCGTCCTCCTTGAGCGAAACGCTCACGCGGTGGACGCGCTCCTCGCTCTGTCCCCCTGGCCGCGTCTCTCGATGAAGCGCCCCTTCTCCTCCTCCATAACATGCGCGCCGTCCTCGATGACGGTCTCGGACTGCGCCGTCGTCATGTCTCGCACCTCTTCGATGAACGAGGCGGTGCGCAGCTGATACAGGGGGAGCAATCCGCGGGCGATCCGCTCGCTCGCCTCAGGTCGCCGCAGCGCCGCAGCCAAGTGATCGAAGACGATGCGCGCCCAGGTCTTCGCGTCGATCGTGTCGGGAACGCGCACTGCGAGGATCTCGCGCCAGGCGGGCTCGTGCTCGGCCTTTCCCGCGATGTATTTCTCGCGCAGGCGCGCCGGGTCCGCGGGGATAGCCTCGGGCTCGACGGGCATCACGTCGCCGATGACCGGCACTTCCTTGGATCCGTGCACCTTTGACCACATCGCTTCGTTCTCGGCGGCGAGGCGGAACAGCGTGCCGACGACCTGCGTGAACATCGGGCCGAGGTCGGCGGCGGGATCCTTCGGGTCGTGCACCTTCGCACCCAGGAATGCCTGCGCGACCTTCGCGCTGCGCGCGATCGCCGTCGTCGTCATGAAGATGTCGATGCCGAAGCGCGCGACGTCGCTATCCCACACCGGCTGCTCGAGGAACGTGCGTGCGAGGTCGGCGCGGAAACCGAACTCCCCGCCGATCGGCTGACGTACACGCAGGCCGTACAGCGCGCGGGTGAGCGGATACGCGACCGAGTTGGTGATCGTGCCGTCATGCTTGTGCCGCGCGTAGAGAGGCGTGACGTAGTCCGCGTCGCCCTTCGTGACCGGCGTCAGCAGCCGTCCGATCCACTCGGGGGTGATGCTTCGCAGGTCGCTGTCGACGACGGCGCACGCGCGCGCTCCGAGGATGCCGACGGCGGTG
This sequence comes from Chloroflexota bacterium, assembly GCA_031395235.1. Classification (GTDB taxonomy): domain Bacteria; phylum Chloroflexota; class Limnocylindria; order P2-11E; family P2-11E; genus CF-39. The sequence goes on along the minus strand of JANNUM010000382.1, from coordinate 4,635 downwards.
AAGATCGCGCGGAACGCCGAGCCCTTGCCCGAGGGTCCGACGTAACGACCCACGGCTACGGGCACACCGGACGCGCCCAGGGCGACCCGATCGGGCGTGCCGTCCTGCGATCCGCCGTCCGCGTTCACGATCGCGACGCGCGCGCCGGGGAAATACTCGCGCAGGCCCTTGGCCGCGGTCGTCGCGACATAGCCGATCGTCGCCGCATTGCGGAAGCTGGGGATCCCCACGACAACATCGGCCGAGCCGATCTTGGTGAGCCCGCCCGCGAGGTGCTCGTCGAGTGTCAGGTGATCGTCAGGCATGCGTCCCTCCAAGTGAGTTCACGCACCCTTCCCGTCGTGACGCCATCATACCGGCGTGCTCGAAGCGATCGATGCCGTCGTCATTCCCTTCCTCGAAGCGCTCTACGAGCGCTTCGGCTATATCGGTGTCGTCATCGCGATGGCCATCGAGAGCGCCGCGATCCCGCTGCCATCCGAGCTGATCCTTCCGTTCGCCGGATGGAGCGTGTCGCGTGGACTCGTCGAGCCGCTCACGTCGGCGCCCTGGAACTACTGGGGCGCGGTCGTCGCGGGCGTTGTCGGCAACACGCTGGGCTCCCTCGCCAGCTACGCGATCGGAGCATATGGCGGTCGGCCACTGGTCGAGAGATACGGGAAATACGTCCTGATCAGCGCCCACGACATCGAGCTGGCGGAGCGCTGGTTCGCACGCTTCGGTGAGGCCACGGTGTTCTTCTCGCGCATGCTGCCCATCGTGCGCACGTTCATCTCCGTGCCCGCGGGGATCGCGCGGATGCCGCTGTGGCGCTTCACGCTCTTTTCGGTCCTCGGGGCCATCCCCTGGGTGATGCTGCTGGTCTGGGGCGGGATGCAGCTCGGTGATCACTGGCTCGATCTGAAGCATTCGCTCAAGGGCCTCGACTACCTCGTCGCCGCGGTGATCCTCCTGGCGGTCGGTCTCTTCGTCTGGCGGCACGTGCGCCGTCGCTGATGGAGGGGCTCATCGCGGTCGACAGCCAGCTGTTCAGCGCGATCGTGACCGCCGTCGCCGGCAACCCGCTCCTTGCCGCGCTCGCCATCGCGGTGGCATATGTGAACTGGAACGGACTGGTCTGGTGGATCAGTGGCGTGCTCGTCGCTCGCGCGCGCGGCTGGGGCCGCCGCGGCCTGTGGGGCGCGCTCACCGTGTACCTCGGCCTGTGCGACGGCTGGCTCGTCGCCGAGCTGCTTAAGCTCGTCGTCCGCCGCCCGCGCCCGTTCACCGTCGTCCTGGACCTACCGCCGACGCTCATCACCGAGCCGACGACCTTCTCGTTCCCGTCGGGGGACGCCGCGTTCGCGTTCGGCGCAGCGGTGGCGCTCGCTCGCGTCGCGCCCGCGTGGCGCCTACCCGCGCTGCTCTTCGCGGTCGCGGTCGCCTTCGAGCGCGTCGCCGTTGGCGTCCATTACCCGCTCGACGTGATCGCTGGCGCGCTCATCGGCACGGTCTCCGGGCTCACCGCACCGTTCGCCGTGGCCCTGCTGCGGCGCCGCGTGCGCTGGCGCGCCTTCGTGGTGCCGCACACGCACTGGGATCGCGAGTGGTACGAGCGCTTCGAGGGGTATCGGGCGCGGCTCGTGCCGATGGTCTCGAAGCTCCTAGACCTCCTTGAGCGCGACCCGGCCTTCCGCTCGTTCACGTTCGACGGTCAGACGATCGCGATCGAGGATTACCTCGAGAAACGGCCAGCGGACCGTTCGCGGATCGAAGCTCTCGTCCGCGCCGAGCGCCTGTTCGTGGGGCCGTGGTACGTCCTCGCCGACAACCTTCTTGTCTCCGGCGAGTCGCTCGTGCGGAACTTCCAGGAGGGTCTGCGGGTCTCCGCGTCGTTCGGGCGCGCGATGCGCGTCGGCTACGTCGCGGATCCCTTCGGCCACCCGGCGCAGACGCCGCAGATCCTGCGCGGCTTCGGGTACCGGACGTATGTCTTCTCGCGCGGTGTCGGCGACGAAGGCGAGCGTGTCGGCGCGGAGTTCCGCTGGGAGGCTCCGTCCGGCGACCGCGTGCTCGCGATGCATCTCGTGGACCATTACTCAAGCGGGCTGCGGCTCTTCGGCGATCTCGTGCTGGTGCCTGAGAAGGACGAGACAGCCGAGGAGCTCCGCTCGCGTGTGCGGGCACGGCTGCCGCGCATGCTCGACGTCGCAACCTCGTACGCGAACGGATCATCGCTCCTCTTCATGGCGGGCGACGATCACGTCGAAGCCTATCCGCGCCTGCCGGAGGCCGTCGCGGCAGTGCGCGCGGCGCTGCCGCGCGTCGACGCGCGCATCGGGAGCCTCGAGGAGTACGAGGCTGCCATGGCGCAGCCGCGAGGCACGGTCGTGGGCGAGATGGTGCGTGGCCGCTACCGGCCGATCCTCCGCGGCGTGAATTCGACGCGGGTGTGGATCAAACAGGAGAACGCCCGGTGCGAGCGACTGCTCCTCGAGCGCTGCGAGCCGCTCGATGCGCTGGCCGGCGGCATTGCGCGGGAGGAGGTGCGCTCGCTCTGGCGCACGCTCTTGCAGAACCACCCGCACGATTCGATCTGCGGCTGCTCGATCGATGCCGTGCACGATGTGGACATGGCCCCGCGCTTCGCGCGTGTCCGTCGCGATGGCGAGGCGCTCGCGGCGCGACTCGAGCGCGGGCTCGCCGGCCGCGGGAACGCTCCGGTCGTGTGGAGCGCGGTGCCCTGGGAGCGGGACGCGGTCGTGGCGCTCGACGGACGGCCCACGCGCGTGCGCTGTGCCGCGCTCGGAACGGCACCTGCGCGCCGGGCCGACGGCGGAGGTGTGTCGTCGCCGGAGGACGGGGTCATCGAGAACGAAGCCCTCCGGGTCGAGGTCGCGCTGGACGGCTCGTTCGCGGTCATCGACCGAGTGAGCGGCGAGCGTTCCGGTCCTCACGGCGCCCTTCTGGACGAGGGGGATCGGGGTGACGAATACACCTATTCATATGCGGGCCCGACACTTGGGTCACGCGACCTCACGGGGACGCGGCGCGCGGCGGTCTCCGGCGACCGCGCAACGGTGACGGTCGAGCTCGAGCTGCGGCTTCCCGCGGGTCTCCGCGAAGACCGCCTCGCCCGGACGCCCGACGCTGTCCCGTGCGCCGTTCGTGCCGAGATCTCACTCGATGCCGGTGCGCGCCGTGTCGACGTCCGCCTCGTCGTCGATAACCAGGCGCGCGATCACCGGCTGCGCGTTCTGTGCGAGACGGGCACGCGCTCCCTGACGCATCGCGCGGGCGCCGCCTTTGCCTGGCTCGATCGCGACACGCGTGTCGCGCCGCGGCCGGGTTGGATCGAGCAGCCGACGGCCGAGCGCGCCGTCCACGATCTCGTCGCCGTCGAGGGCGCGACGCGCGGCCTCGCTGTCGGCGTCGATGGCCTCCGCGAATACGCGGTGCTTCACGACGGACGGACCATCGCGATCACGTTGCTCCGCGCGGTCGGTTGGCTCTCGCGCGGCGACCTCCCGGAACGCAAGGGGCACGCAGGACCGGCGCTCACGACACCGAGCGCACAGTGCATCGGCGAGCGCGAGTACCGGTACTGCGTTGTGCCGCTCGGCGGCGATGTGACGCTGCCCCGCGCGGCGCGCGAGATCCGGGAGTGGCTGTCGCCGCCGTGGAACGGCCAGGGCGAGGAGGCATCTCACTCCTTCTATTCGGTCGAGGGCGACCCCGCGGTCCAGCCGTCCGCCTTGCGCGCCGGTCCGGACGGCACGATCGTCGCGCGTGTCTTCAATCCCTCGCACGAGCCGGCGTCCGCGACGCTCCGCTTCGCGCGCCCTGCGCTCGAGGCGCGCGCTGTCGATCTGCGCGAAGGCGATCAGGCTCTCGGCAACACCGGGCTCGACATCGTCCGCACCGCGACGCCGCCAGATGTCGTGGACGGCGTCGTCGCGATCCGGCTCGCGCCGTACGAGATCGGAACCTACCTCATCCGCTTCGCCTGAACGAGGTACCTCTTTCGTGTCCTGCGTTGTCGCATGAACGTGCGACGCACGAGGGACAGACACGAGTCCCTGCGTGGCCTAACGTCGCGGCATGCGCCGGACCTTCGCGCTCGCACTCATCCTGCTCGCCGTCGTCGCCGCTCCCGCCGCGGCCGATGACGATCGCCCGCACTTCCGTCGCACCACGCCGCGCGCATCGCTCGAGGAGGATGCTGGCGCCTTCACGCTGGGCGTCCCGTTTGGCCGCGCCTGGGGCATCGAGAGTGAGCTTCGCCCGCTGCCCCCGGTGCGCGCACTCGCGGTGCGCCTCGGCGTCTCCGACGACGACGTGCGCGAGGCCTTCGCGCGTGTCGCGTATTACGCGAGCGCGACCGGGCGGCCCCGGCAGATCGCCGTCGTCGACAGCGAGGCCGTTGCCGCAGGCGAGGGCCGTGTCCTCTTCGTGCCGCTCGACCCGCCACCGGGCGCGGTCGCCTACCGGGTCCGCGTCCTGGCACGCCTGCGCGCCGGCGCCGACCGCTCGCGCGACGACGCGATCCACGCGCGCGTGACGGTGATCGATCGGGCCGCGACGCGCTTCGGCTCGCTGTTCTCGCGGCTGCTGCCGGACGGACCGTGACCTCGCGCACGCTCACTGCGTTCGCTG
>JANNUM010000380.1:0-3939 GCA_031395235.1 Chloroflexota bacterium | reverse complement strand
CTCATCCTCGCGGAGCTGAGAGAAGAGTTCGGGCTCGTGCTCCACGTTGCGCATTTCGATCATCGTGCGCGTCCGCGTGCCGCGGCGGCCGACGCCGCGTTCGTCGCGGAGCTCGCGAACCATATCGGTGCGCCGCTGCGTGTCGGTCGCGCCGACGCGGCGCCAAAGAACGAGGACGACGCGCGCAACGCGCGCTACGAATTCCTGCGTCGCGTGGCGCACGACCTCGGCGCGACGGTCGTCGCGACCGGCCACACCCGCGACGATCAGGCGGAGACGGTGCTCCTCCATCTCACGCGGGGCGCCGGCCTCGCGGGCCTCGCCGGCATGCGACCCGAGCGCGACGGCATCGTCCGTCCGCTCCTGACGCTCGAACGCGCGGACACCGTCGCGGTCTGTGCCGCCGCGGGGATCACGCCACGTGAAGACCCAACGAACCGTTCCCTGCGCTTCGCGCGCAACCGCATCCGGCATCGCGTCATGCCGGAGCTCGCAAAGCTCAATCCGGAGATCACCAGCGCGATCGCGCGCCTCGCGGACGCCGCCGCGGCGGTCGCGGACATCTGCGCGGACCACGCGGCCGTTATTCTCGACGCGGCGGCTGGCGGGGACGCCCTCGCACGCAACCATGACACCCTCGCACTCGACCGCCTGCCCGCCCAGGGCGCCGCCCGCACCGACGCGCTCGCGCTCTGGTGGGAACGGCGCACGGGCGCGCTGCTCACTGCCCGCCACCGCTCCGCGCTGGCGCAGCTGGCGGCATCAACAGCTGGCTCGCGATCGCTCGACCTGCCCGGCGGACGAGCGCTTCGCGAATACGCGACGCTGCGCATCGCCGCTCGCAACCAAGGAACTGCGACGGCGGATAAGAAGTCGTTAAGAAACGGACCGCTAACGCTCGAGCGCGGGCGCACCGCGGAATGGCATGGCTGGCGCTTCGCGTTAGATGTGGAGATCGACGGAACGGCGCAGGTCGCGCGCGTCAACGCGGAGTGCGTGGTCGTTCGCGGCCGCCGGCCGGGCGATCGAATGAACGGACCGCGAGGCGCCAAGGTCCAGGACGTGTTCACCGACGCGAGAGTGCCGGCAGGCGAACGGGACGAGTGGCCTCTCGTCACCGCCGACGAAGCGGTCCTATGGATCCCGGGGATCACGGCGCCGCCGCGCACCGGCCGATCGGTACTCCGAGCGGTCCGGTCGGGTGAGGACTCCCCGGGAACGACCCTTGGTAACCTCGAACAGGTAGCATCGTTGGAAGAAGAGCGCCCACGCGGCGAAGAGAGAGGCCGACCACGAACCTAGACAATCGCATCTTCAAGAACGGGATCCTGACCCTGCTCCTGGTGGTCATGGGGCTGGCGCTGCTGTACGCGTACAAGTCACAGACGCCGTCCGTCCAGACCGTCGTCTACAGCCAGGCGGTCCAGCAGATCAACAGCGGCCAGGTCAAGAAGGTCACGATCGTCGCCGGCAAGGCGACGCTCGAGCTGCAGAACAACGACAAGCAGCAGATGAACTTGCCGGAGCGCCCGGAGACGTTCCAGAAGCTGCTGGACGATTACAACGTCGCCAACCCGTCGCGGAATATCACCATCGACTACCAGCAGGAGAGCGCGACGTTCTCGGTGATCGGCTCGATCTTCCTGAGTCTCTTGCCGGTGGTCCTGATCGGCGGATTCTTCTTCTACATGATGCGGCAGGCGCAGGGCACGAATAACCAGGCGCTGTCGTTCGGGAAGAGCCACGCCCGGATGTTCATCGGCAACAAGCCGACGACCACTTTCGAGGACGTCGCCGGCGTCGACGAGGCCAAGCAGGAGCTCGCCGAGGTCGTCGAGTTCCTCAAGTACCCCGAGAAGTTCTCGAGCCTCGGCGCGCGGATCCCACGCGGCGTCCTGCTCGTGGGACCCCCCGGCACCGGCAAGACCATGCTCGCGCGCGCCGTGGCCGGCGAGGCGGGCGTGCCCTTCTTCTCGATCTCGGGCTCCGAGTTCGTCGAGATGTTCGTGGGCGTGGGCGCCTCGCGCGTGCGCGACCTGTTCGATCAGGCGAAGCGCAACGCGCCCTGCATCGTGTTCATCGACGAGATCGACGCGGTCGACCGCCAGCGCGGCGCGGGCCTCGGCGGATCGCACGACGAGCGCGAGCAGACCCTAAACCAGATCCTCGTGGAGATGGACGGCTTCGACACGGGCACGAACGTCATCGTCCTAGCGTCGACGAACCGTCCCGACGTCCTCGACCCGGCGCTCCTCCGCCCCGGACGCTTCGACCGTCAGGTCGTGCTCGACCGCCCGGACATCCGGGGCCGCCGCGCGATCCTCGATGTCCACGTGAAGGGCAAACCGCTGGACAAGAACGTCGAGCTGCTCCGCATCGCGCAGATCTCGCCCGGCTTCTCGGGCGCCGACCTCGCCAACGTCGTGAACGAGGCCGCCATCCTCGCCGCGCGCCGCAACAAGAAGACGATCGGGCAGATCGACTTCGAAGAGGCGCTCGAGAAGGTCGCCCTCGGTCCGGAGCGCCGTTCGCGCGTCATCACCGAGAAGGAGAAGTGGATCGTGGCCTACCACGAGGCCGGCCACGCGCTCTGCTTCAAGCTGCTCAAGCACACCAATCCCGTGCACAAGATCTCGATCGTCGCCCGCGGCATGGCGATGGGCGTCACGTGGTCGCTCCCGCAGGAGGACCGCTACATGCGGACCAAGCGAGAGTTCGAGGATGACATCGCCGCCGCGCTCGGTGGCTGGGTCGCCGAACAGCTGCACCTCGGCGGTGACGCCACGACCGGTGCGAGCAATGACATCGAGAAGGCGACCCACATGGCGCGACAGATGGTCACGAAGTTCGGCATGAGCGAGAAGCTCGGCCCGCTCCAGTACGGCCGCAGCGACGAGCTCATCTTCCTTGGCCGGCAGATCCAGGAGGAGCGCAACTACTCGGAGGAGATCGCGAAGATCATCGACGCTGAGGTCCACGACATCGTCGACCGTGCGCGCCAGCGCGCGTATGAGGTGCTCACGCAAAACCGCGACAAGCTGGACCTCGTGGTGCAGAAGCTCATCGCGCAGGAATCGCTCGACGCAGACGAGTTCGAGGCGCTGTTCAACGAGCCGGGCGAGGACACTCCGGTCGCCGCAGCGACCAGCGGTCCGGACACCGCACCGCCCGGGGCTCCAGCGGGCGAGCTAGAGCGTGAGAAGTCAAAAAAGGCCAAGGGTCCAGCGACCGCACCGACGCCTGCGTAATCGGGCAGCCTTGCTGCCCTCATCTGCTTGGCGTGCGCGCTTCGCGCACGCCGCAGTAGCGCGTTTCGTATCGATTCGACAACGTGGTGAGACGTTGTCGTAACGACGTCGATGTAATGACATGCGGCACGCTGCTTGCTTAACCATGTGTCGCAATGACTTTGATCGCCAACACACGGGAACGCATCTCGAACAGCGAGCGTCTTCGCGTGACCGCGCTCGCGTGCTTCAGCGGTCTTCTCGGAGTGGTGTTCATCGCGCAGCTTGTCGCGGACGAGGCGGTCGCCGCAGCGTTCTAATCTTCCCGGATACGGCTCTTCGTCGCGCTCCAACTCCCCACCGAGATCGCCGAGGCGGCGTTCCGCTGCGCCCCTGAGTTCCCCGCGCTCCGTCGCGTGCGGCCCGAGCTCATGCACGTGACGCTGGCCTTTCTCGGCGAGGTGCCCGAGGCGCGACTCGTCGCTGTGACCGACGCGGCTCAGGCCGCTGCGCGCGAGGTCACCGCGTTCGACGTGGAGATCGACCACTCCGGCCGCTTCCCGCCCACCGGTAGGCCGCGTGTCGTTTGGCTCGGCATCGGCGCGGGAGCTCCAGCCCTGCTCGCTCTCGGAAAGGGGGTCCGTGCGGAGCTGGGGCGTCGCGAGATCGCGTTCGACCGAAAGCCGCTCCGCGCGCACCTCACCATCGCGCG
>JANNUM010000164.1:0-3310 GCA_031395235.1 Chloroflexota bacterium | reverse complement strand
CCGTCGTACAGTCCGCCCGCCCAAGCCAGCATCTCTGCATGCGACGGCTGCCACCGCTGAGCGGCAGGATGCGCGCCTAAGGCAATTGCGAACGCGGCCCGTTTCACAGCACCGAGCCACGGATCTAGAAGCCGCCAAACGTCTGCGACGTCCGATCTGCTCGAGGCCATCCACCAATAGCGATCGATCCGACCCGGCTTGTGCTCCGGCCCGCTGATTCTTCCGACGCCCACCGCACTTCGGAATCGATCGAGGACAACGGGCACACGGTTGTCGTCCGACTGATTGATCTGCGCGTGGGGCTGACGGGTGCGTCGGCCCATGTGCGCCACCGCATTCGCCCACCCTTCCCCATCGAAGAACCCCGCTGCCCATGCGAGCTCGTGCCGATCCATCCACGACTAAAGACCACATCGGAGGGGGTCTTGTCTGTCCCTCGTCCGTCACACGTTCGTGCGACGAGGGCCGCTATTTCATGCGACGAGGTTCAGTCCTCGATCAGCTTCCTTCCAGCGAACCCGGACTCGAGGTCATGCCAGAAGCTGATGCGGCTCCCCTCGCCCAGCTGCCAGCAGAGATACACCTCGCGGCCGCGGTACTTCGCGCGGAAGTCGATGAGGCCTCGGTCGGGATCCTTCACCTCGACGCCGAGCTCGGCGACGTCCTTGAGGATGGCGTTGATCTCCTGCGCGACGGGGTCGGTGGGACGTCGCCGGTACGCGATCGCGCGGCGCTGCAGCTCCTCGAGGAGGGGCCGCACCTTTGGCAGCAGGGCCTCCGCCTGGGTGCGTGTGTACGTCGGCATATGCTCTCGCCGAGTATCGCCCAGGAGGGACGCAATGGCGACGTACGTGCTTCTCACGAAGGTCACCGCAGCCGGGGTCAAGACGCTGCAGTCGAACCCGCGCCGGATCAAGGAAGTCAACAAGGATGTCGAGGCGCTGGGGGCGCGTGTGGTCGCGCAGTACGCGACGCTCGGCCGCTACGACTTCGTGAACATCGTCGAGGCGAAGGACAACGAGACGATCGCGCGCCTGTCCGTCGCATTGGGTGCACGCGGCACGGTCCAGATCGAGACGCTGACGGCGATCCCGATCGAAACCTTCATCCGTGGGCTCGCCCGCAAGGGCAAGAGCGGCTAGAGCAGAACGGCCTCCGCTACCGGAGCGCCCTGCGCCACGTCGACTCCGTCGGCGGCGCGGCCTTCTCCCACAGCGCTGCGGTGTCCGGCTGGGCCTCTGCCACGGCGAGCGCGGCCCGGATCGATGTCCGCCCGATGCGCTCGGCGAGGACGTCTGCGCTCACGGGCTCCGGTGGCAGCTCGACGACGGGATCGCGTCGGCGCCAGAAGAACAGGGCAGTGGCGACGCCCGACACGGCGAGCGCCCCGGGGAAGAGGACGTTCTGTGCGTCGATGAACAGGTCCATCCGCCCGGCCAGCACCGCGAGCGAGACGAACGCGAATCCTTCGATCTCGTCGAGCAGAACGAAGAAGAACAGCGCGGCGGCCGGCAGCGACCGTTTCTGAAGGATCGCCCACCCGGTCGCACGCTTCGCGTTGCCCACCGCGTTCACCGTAGCGCCGATATCGCGCACGTCGATAGCGCATTGCGCCCAGTACCGACGTACCGCTGCTAGCCGGCGACGGGCTCGCGAAGCAGGTCGACCGCGCCGCGCACCGGAGCGTCCGGGGGGATCTCCTCGTCGAGCGCGGGATCGACGGCGGACCAGATGAGCCGCCGGCCGACCCGCACGGCCAGCGCCTCGGCGCACCGCTCGCCGACCTCACCCATGCGGGGGACGATCCCCAGCTGCTCGAGCGACGCTACCTCGTGCGCGAATCCGCAGGGGATCATCCGGGTGAACGCGGCGAGATCCGTACGCACGTTGAGCGCGAAACCGTGCGTCGTGACGCCGCGCGACACACGGACCCCGATCGCCGCGATCTTCGCGGGGATCCCGGAGTTCGGAAGGTCCACCCACACCCCGGTCTTGCCGCGCTCCGTGCGCGCGCCGACGCCGTATGACGCGAGCGCGTCGATGAGCGCAGCCTCGATCGCGCGCACGTAGCTCACCAGGTCCGGGGCTTCACCGAGGCGAACCACCGGATAGCCCACGAGCTGTCCCGGTCCGTGATAGGTGATGTCGCCGCCGCGATCGACGCGGTAAACCGACGCGCCAGCACGACGGAGCTCACCAGGCCCCGCGATCAGATGTTCGGTCGTCCCGCGCCGTCCGATCGTGTACACGGGATCGTGCTCGAGGAGCAGGAGGCGCTCGTCGTCGCCGGCGCGCACGCGCGTCGCGACCGCTTCCTGAAGCCGCCAGCCGTCGAGGTAGTCGACTCGACCGAGCCAGCTCGAACGCAGCGGGCTAGCGCTGGACATGGCGTTCGGCGTGATAAGAGGAGCGCACGAGCGGACCGGCTTCGACGTGGCGGAAGCCCATCGTCATACCGGCATCGCGTAGGTCGTCGAACTCCGACGGCGTCCAGTAGCGCTCGATCGGCAGATGCACCGGCGATGGCCGCAGGTACTGCCCGATGGTGAGGATGTCGGTGCCCTGCGACGCGATGTCGCGCATCGTCGCGATGACCTCGTCAGGCGTCTCACCGAGGCCGACCATGATCCCGCTCTTGCACACTAGCTCCGGGGCTCGCTGCTTCGTGCGGCGAAGCACCTCCAACGATCGCTCGTATCGCGCCTGAGGGCGAACGCGCGGGTACAGACGCGGGACGGTCTCGACGTTGTGATTGAGGATCTCGGGCCGTGCGGCCAGCACCGCGTCCAGCGACTCCGGACGGCCCACGAAGTCGGGGATCAGCACTTCGACGGTCGTGCCCGGGGACCGATGCCGGATCTCGCGGATCGTCTCCGCGAAGATCTCGGCACCGCCGTCAGGCAGCTCGTCGCGGTTCACGCTCGTCACCACCGCATGGCCGAGGGCCATCTGCGCGACGGCCTCACCGACGCGCCGTGGCTCCTCGGCGTCCACGACGCCGGGTCGCCCGGTCTTCACCGCGCAGAATCCGCACGAGCGCGTGCAGGTGTCGCCGAGGATCATGAACGTCGCGGTGCCCGCGCCCCAGCACTCGGCCATGTTCGGGCAGTGTGCTTCCTCGCAGACCGTGTGCAGCTCCTTGCTGCGCATCAGACGTCGCAGGTTCTCGTACGTCGGCCCCGTCGGCAGGCGGACCTTGAGCCACGCGGGGCGCGCGTGGTCGATCGGCACGACCGTGTTCGACGCGCCGCGCCCACGCGAACGAGGGCGCTCCACCTCGCCGGGGATCTCGAAGACGATCGGCGCGAGC
>JANNUM010000366.1:0-14066 GCA_031395235.1 Chloroflexota bacterium | reverse complement strand
CCCGGGCCTGGAGCGGCAGGCCGTCGCCGCGACGCGGCTCGCGGCCCGGCCACGTGGCGCCGGACCCTTCGGCCACGTCACGAGCTGGGTCTATCGGCTCACCGGGCGGGCACGCGCGTCCGCCGATCCCGCCGCGTACCTCCGGCGGTGGCAGCTTCGCGGCTCGCTCGCGCCCGCGGTCGAGCCCCTGCGAGAGCTCATCGCGGCGACGCTGCCCACGGTTCCCGCGGGCGTTCGCGGAGGCCTCGCCGCACTGAGCACGCCCGCGGTCTTCGAGCAGCGGCTCGTCGACACGGTCGACGGTTCGCTCACGGCTGAGGCGGCCGAGTTCCGCGTGCCGAGCAGCGCGCTCTGGTCGGTCATCGGTCTGGCGCAGTACGCCGTCACTGCGGTGCTTCTCTTCTGTGCGCTGTGGTTCGCCGCGCTGTTCCTGATCGACGACGCACCGGTCGGCTCCGTCGCCGTGCCGTTCCTCGGCGCGCTGCCAACGCCGGTCGTGTTGCTCGCGGCAACGCTGCTGGTCGGCTTTCTGCTCGCGCAGGCGCTGCGCATACATGCCGGTTGGCTCGGGCGTCGCTGGGCGCGGCGGATCGGGGAGCGGTGTACGCGCGAGGTGCGCCAGCGTATGACCGACAGCCTGCTGCTGCCGATCGAGCGATTCGACTCAGCCCGCGAGCAGCTGGCGAGCGCCGCGCGCGGCGCGAACGAAGAGTGCGCGTCCCCCGCCACATAGCGCACGTGCGGGCGGCTCGCAAGAAAGGTGAGGGCCATTTCCTGGGAGAAATCGCCTCTTTTTCGGGCCTTGCACTGCCTGCGTTCCCGTGTCAGAATCTGGTGCACATTAGTCACGGGAATCGTGACAGGGGGGCAAACGTGGCAGGACGCCAGGTACGTATAGCCGAGGAGGTCGTGACCGCCGCTTCAACGGAGCGAGCGTCGCTTGGCTTTGCCTCCGACACGCCGATCGGTGTCGTCGTGGCCGAGCTTGCGCGGGATGGGATCGAGTACCGCCGAACGCAGCAGCGCGAGCGAGCGCGAGCCGCCGCGTACGCCTCGTGGGCGGAGAATGACGAGTTGCACGAGGACGTGCTGCAGACCTTGCAGTGGACGATCGAGGCGCGCACGACCTAACTCTGCGTGGCGATCCGACGCGGAATTCTCTACGAATTCACCATCGTGCCCGGAGCCAGCGGCTTCCTCGTCCTGACGAATGACCAGTGGACCGCCGCCCGCTCGCTGGATGTCAGCGGCGCCCTCGTCTACAAGGACCCTGGCGCCGGACGCATACGCATCCCAGACACCGACGCGTTCGCCGGCGAACTGCTTCAGATTCCCAAAGACCGTCTCGTCACTCCTCTAGCGCAGCTGGACGCAGACCACCTGCTCCCGATCGAGGAAAGTCTTTGCGACCTCCTCGCGTTACGCGAACTGCATCGAAGGCCGCCAAAGCAACCGGCCAGCGTCCCTGGTGCCATCGACTACCCGCAGTGGTCGCAGATCTACTACGCCGGCCCTCCGGAGGGTGAGTCTCCGCAGAACAAGCGACGCATCGTCGTCAGCGTCGACGGATACAACAAGGCAACGCGTGGCGCGGTCTGCGTTCGCACCACTACGAGTCCGAATCGGGAAGGTCCAGGTTTTCCCGTTCTGGCTGACGGAACCAAGGCCGTCTGCATACTCCCAACCTTCTTCTCAGAAAGATTGATCCGCTTCAAGCCGCGGGATGGGCGGCCCGTACCCAGCCAACTCTTTGCGGCCGACATGGCTCTCGTCGCTGAGGGCCTTGTCGACGCCCTGGACCTACACCATCTGATCTGAGGCGATCAACTCCCAGGTATTGAAGACGCCCCACCGGGCACGAGCGCGAGGAACCCGAGCAGCGCAGCGGTGGCCGTGACCAGGCTCACGTTGAAGTCACGCCACAGCACGAGGTCCTCGGACAGGGCGACGCTAGCCGCGCGAGAGGCGCTCCCGATCCAGCTGTGTATCGACATCGTCGAGACGCGCGAGATCATCAGCGACATCGAAGACCGCGACGTCTCGGTGGCGCGCGAGCACGTCGCGCGCGCCGGTGTCCCCGCGAAGCGCGTCGACCTCCACCCAGAGATCGCGATGCAGCAGAGTCGGCGGCGATCGTCTTCCGTCCTGCACGCACACGACGGCAGGCGCGCCCGACGAATGCTGCGCCGCGACGAGCGCGTCGAGCAGCGCGGCTGTGACGTTCGGTTGATCACCGAGCACGACAACGACAGCATCACTTGTGTCGAGCGCGCGCAGCCCGACCTGCAATGAGCTCGCCTGACCGGTGGCGTGATCCGGGTTGCGCACGAGCCGTGCACGCCCAACGCGGATCCCCGCCGTGATCGCATCCGCATCCGCCCCCAGTACGACGACGATCGGTGAGAGCGCTGATGCGTTCGCGGCGTCGAGCGCATGCTGCAGGAGCGGCCGGTCGCGGAGTGGCGCGAGGAGCTTTTGGCTGCCGAACCGTCGACCCTCACCCGCAGCCAGCACGACCGCCGCGACGCGCTCCGCGGGCGCGCTCATCCGATCAGCCGGTCGTCACGAGGGCGCGGGCGGAAAGGCTGCCGCCGGCGCGGCCGCGACGCGCCGCGAGCATCTCCGCGACGATCGCGAGCGCGGTCTCCTCGGCCGTCCGCGCGCCGATGTCGAGTCCGATCGGCGCGTGGATGCGCGCGACATCGTCATCGGAGAAACCCTGCGCCCGAAGCCACGCGAATCGCTTTTCGTTCGTACGCGTGCTGCCGATCGCACCGACATAGCCCGCGCGGCTGCGGAGCGCCGCGAGAAGAGCAGACTGATCAAACTTCTCGTCGTGGCTCAGCACGACGATCGCCGAGCCGGCGTCGAGCGCGAGACGCGCGAATGCGACATCCGGCCATTCGTGGACGAGCTCGTCCACCCCCGGAAAGCGCTCTCGGCTCGCGAGCGCCTTGCGGGGATCCACCACGACGCTCCGATAGCCGAGTGGCTTCGCGAAATGAACGAGCGCGATCGCGATGTCCGTCGCGCCCACGATCGCCAGGGTGGCCGGGGTCGGAACAGCGTGGAGGAACACGCTCGCGTCGCGCCCATCGGCGAGCCGCACTGCGGCGACCCGTGAGTGTCCCTCGCGGAGCGCGGTGAGCGCCTCGCGCCCAAGCGGCACCAGATCCGGGCCCCACTCGTCTCTGTGCGGTTCGCCGGTCCACAGGCCGACGGTGCCGGCGCGGTCCTCGGGCGAGACGATGCGCGCGAGCACGACGCCCAAGCCGCCCTGGACAGCCAGCGCGGCGCTCTCGTGGATGGGACCGACCGGCTCGATAAGGACTTCGATCGTGCCGCCGCACGACAGGCCGACGCTGAATGCCCGGTCGTCGCTGATGCCGTAGCGGACCACGCGCGCGCGCCGCGACTCGAGCACGGACAACGCCTCTTCGTACACATCGGCCTCGACGCAGCCGTTGCTCACGGAGCCCGCGAGTCGCTCACCCGGAGCCACCAGAAGCGTCGCGCCAAGCGGACGTGGCGCGGACCCCGTGATGCCGACGACCGTCGCGATCGCCACACGCCCCTCGCGGGCACGCCACGCGAGAAGGTCCGCTGCGACCTGTCTCACCAGGGTCCCGCCGTCGCGACGGCCGGATCGGCGAGGAAGCGCCGCAGACAGCCCGGGCCACAGAAGTAGTACGTCTTGCCCTCGTGGTCGGCATGGAGCGCGCTCTCGGTGATCGCCACGGTCATGTCGCAGATCGGATCGACGGCCTCCGCGGGCGGTGGCTTCGAGATCGCGACGCGCGGCCGCGTCGCCACGATCTCGGTCAGGATGCTGAGCGCGATCTCCTCTTCGGAGCGAGCGTGGATGTCGAGGCCAGCGGGGTACTTGACACGCGTCAGCGCTGCGGCGCTCACACCGAGGTCGCGAAGCGCGCCGACCAGGTCGTCACCGCGCTTGCGGCTCGCGATGAGCCCGACATACCGCGCCGGTGTCCCGAGGGCGTCGCGGACGACCTCTTCGTCACCGTCGCCGCGTGAGGCGATGACGATCGCCGCACGCCCGTCGAGCGCGGCATCGACGAGCGTCGAGGTGACGTCGAAGCCGAGCGTGGCCCCGATCGAGACGAGAGCACGCGCGACGGGTGTCGTGCCGACGATCACGAGCTGCTCAGGAGGCATGATCGGCTCGATGTAGATCTCCAGCTCCCCGCCACTGTGGCAGGTCATCGGAAAGTGTCGCACCCCGTCGCGCGTTGCCATGGCGCGGTTCGAGAGCACGATCAACCGAGGCTCGCCCTCCGCGAGCGCGGCGAGCGACTCGCGCAAGACGACGGGTGCCGCGCAGCTTCCGCCGATCCAGCCGTGCAGCGTCCCCTCGACCGTCACGATCGCCTTCGCGCCGGGTTTTGCCGACGTCGGCCGGTCGGCGCGCACGATCGTCGCGGTCGCGAACGGCTCGCGGCGCGTCACGAGGTCGGCCGCGTCGGCGTAGAACCGCAGGCGCTCGTTCAATTGCGCGTCTGCCGCCGCACCGGTCGGCCCCGTCCGGCCCGCCCCAGCAGCTTCGCGATCGCCGCCAGCCCGTCCAAAGTGTTCGCCGCGAGATGGTCGTCCGCGGCTGCGGCGAGAGCGCGTGCGCCCGCGGCCTCGGGCTTGTAGCCAGTCGTGCCCGCGAGCGGATTGAGCCAGATGAGCCGATATGCCGCGCGCTGGAGAGCACGCGCCTCCGCAGCGAGCAGGGACGGATCACCGCGCTCCCAGCCGTCGGTGACGAGCAGCGCAACGGCGCCCCTGCCAAGCACGCGGCGCGACCAGCGACGGTTGAACTCGCGCAGCGCGTCGCCGATGCGAGTCCCACCCGACCAATCCGTCACCGAGCGGCCGACCCTCGCGAGCGCCACGTCCGGACGGCGGTGACGCAGCTGACGCGTCACGCGTGTGAGCCGCGTGCCGAACGTGAAGACCTCCACACGGCCCCAGCTCCGCGTGAGGGAGTGGGTCATGTGAAGGAGGAGCCTGGTGTAGACCTCCATCGATCCGGACACGTCGAGAAGCAGCACGAGCGGCCGGCGCTTCGGGCGCGGTCCACGTCGTATGAGCTCGATGGGCTCGCCGAACCGCGCGAGGCTGCGACGCAGCGTGGCGCGGGCATCGAGGCTCGCGCCCCGCGTCCCCGGTGAGAAGCGTCGGCTCGGTCGCATCCCCGGCGACCAATCCAGATCCTCGAGGAAGCGCGCGGCAGCGTTGCGTTCGTCCGCCGTCATCGCCGCGAAATCGCGAAGCCGCAGCACTTCCGCTGGGCTGGCCACGACGCGGAGCGTGCGCGTCGCCCTCTCGCGCCCGTCGCGCGCCGGCGGCGCGTCCGACGCGACCGCCCAGGCGTCGCTCTTGTTCGTGCGCGCCCGACCCTCGCTGGGCACGACCACGCGCGCGCCGCGCAGGAGCGCCCAAAAGAGGTCGAATGCCTCGTCGAAGCGAGCGCGATCGGCGGGATGCGTCACGAGCATGGCGCGGCACGCCGCCCGGACGTCGCCCTCACGCGCGAGATCGATCTCCGCGAGTCCCCGCAGCAGGAGTCGGGCACGTTCCGCGTCCACCGGCACGCCGGCGCGGCGGAGAAGCCGAGGTAGCTGGAGGAGGTTCGACGCGACGGGGCTAGCGGGCACCGGCTGCCTCTTCGAGGAGACGCGGCAGCGATTCTTCGCGTACGCGACGTACGTCTTCCTCGTATTTGAGCAGTACACCCAGCGTGTCGCCGAGCGAATCGAGGTCGAGCTCGACCGTCCCGAGTGCGGTGAGCGCGAGCGCCCAGTCGATGGTCTCCGCCACGCCCGGTCGCTTGAAAAGGTCTTCCCGCCGCAGCGCCTGCACGACAGCGACGACGCTGCGTGCGAGTCGCGCGGACAGATCGGGAAGCCGGCGCGAGAGGATCGCGAGCTCCCGCTGCGGTGTCGGGTAGTCGATCCACTGATAGAGACAGCGGCGTTTGAGGGCATCGTGCACCTCGCGCGTGCGATTCGAAGTGATGACGACGGGCGGCGGGGCGCTCGCGCGGAACGTCCCGAGCTCGGGCACGGTGATCTGGAAGTCCGAGAGCAGCTCGAGGAGATACGCTTCGAACTCCTCGTCCGCGCGGTCGACCTCGTCGATGAGCAAGACCGCGGGCGTACCGGCCGGGTCGATCGCGTCGAGGAGTGGCCTCTTGATGAGGAACTCTTCCGAGTAGATGCGCGTGCGGGCCGCCGCGGCTCGCCCCTCTGCCTCCGCCAAACGTATCTCGAGGATCTGCCTGGCATGGTCCCACTCGTATACAGCTGACGCGAGATCAAGACCCTCGTAGCACTGCAGGCGGATGAGACGACGCCCGAGGCCCGATGCGAGGACCTTCGCGACCTCGGTCTTGCCGACGCCGGCCTCGCCCTCGAGGAAGACGGGCTTGCCGAGCCGCAAGGCGAGGAACAACGTGACCGCGAGGTCGCGGTCGGCGACGTACTTCTCCCGCTCCAGCCCTTCGCGCACCTGATCGGGTGTCGTCCAGGACGGCGTCGGCTCCCTCGTCGCCGTCACACGCTCGCCGCGGCGGGCGCTTCCAGCTGCTCCTTGATGCATGCGAACACTTGTTGCGTGATCTTGTCGGCGGCGCCCTGCATGAGGCGCGCGCCGACGCTCGCGATCAACCCGTTCACCGTGACGTCGCTCGTCCAACGCAGCGTGGTCCGTCCCGCGGCGGCGTCGGCAAGATCTAGCGTGTTCGTCATCTCCACCGCGCTCCCAGGCGCCTGCCCGCGCGCGCGAACGGAGGCGTGCTCGGGCGCACGGAGCTCGGTGAACACGACGTCGAGCGCGAATGTCGTGCGGATCGGGCCGACGCCCGCGCGCGCGACGACTTTGAAGTGCGTCGGGTCGATCACATCGACGCGCTGCACGTCCGGGCCGCACCGACTTACCTTCTCGGGGTCGGTCACGAACGCCCACACGCGCTCGCGCGGCGCGCCGATGTCGCTGGTGCCCTCGAAATGCATGACCCTGCTGCGCTACCTACCCGTCACTCCGCGACGCCCTTCTCCTTCAGGATCTGCTGCACCTTCCAGGGCGTGATCGGGATGTCGATATGACGGACACCCAGGTGAGCGAGCGCGTCGACGACGGCGTTCGCGATCGCCGCGGGCGCTCCCACGGTGGCTGATTCTCCGACGCCCTTCGCGCCGATCGGATGGTGCGGGGACGGCGTCGTCGTCTTTCCCGTCTCCCAGCTCGGTGTCTCCATCGCGGTCGGCATGAGGTAATCCATGAGCGTTCCGCCCTGGATGTTGCCGTCCACGTCGTAGTTGATCTCCTCGTACAGCGCAGGCGCGAGACCCATGGTCAGGCCGCCGTGGATCTGGCCCTCGACGATCATCGGATTGATGATCGTGCCGCAGTCGTCGACCGCGTAGAACCGGCGCACCTTGACCTGGCCGGTGCCTTTGTCGATGTCTACGACGCAGATGTAGCTGCCGAACGGGTAGGTGAGGTTCGGCGGGTCGTAGTAGTCGACCGCCTCGAGTCCGGCCTCCATGCCCTGCGGGTGGTTCGTGTAGGCGGCGAAGGCGACCTCGGCCATCGTCTTGGACTTCGCGGGCACGCCCTTCACCTGGTACTTGTAGTCCTTCCACTCGATTTCATCGGGACTTGCCTCGAGCAGATGCGCGGCGATGAGCCGTCCCTTTTCGCGGATCTTGCGCGCCGCCATGGCGGTGGCCGCACCGGCGACCGGCGTGCTGCGGCTCGCGTATGTGCCGAGCCCGTAGGGCGCGGTGTCGGTGTCGCCCTCTTCGACGGCGATGTCGCCGACGGGAATGCCGAGCTCTTCCGCGACGATCTGTGCGAACGTGGTCTCGTGGCCCTGCCCCTGTGACTTCACGCCGAGCCGGACCATCACCTTGCCCGTGGGATGAACGCGGATCTCAGCGGAGTCGAACATCTTGATGCCGAGGATGTCGAAATGCTTCGACGGGCCGGCGCCGACGATCTCGGTGAAGCTCGAGATGCCGATGCCCATGAGCTCACCGCGCTTGCGCTTCTCCGCCTGCTCCTTACGCAGCGCCGCGTAGCCGATCTTGTCCATCGCGAGCCGGAGGGCGCCGGCGTAGTTGCCGCTGTCGTACTCCCATCCGAGCGTCGTCGTGTACGGGAACGCCTGCGGCGGGATGAAGTTCTGCAAACGCAGCTCCGCCGGGTCCCGTTTCAGCTCGAGCGCGAGGATGTCCACGAGCCGCTCGATCGCGAACGCGGCCTCGGTGACGCGGAACGAGCAGCGGTACGCGATGCCTCCCGGCGGCTTGTTCGTATACACACCGTCGACCTCTACGAATGCCTTCTCGAACGGGTAGGACCCGGTGATGACGCCAAAGAGGCCCGCCGGGAACTTCGACGGGTTCGCGGCCGCGTCGAAGGCGCCGTGGTCGGCGACCGTCTTGACCCGCAGCGCCATCATCGTGCCGTCCTTCTTCGCCGCGAGCTCGGCGCTGATGTGGTAGTCCCGTGCGAACGAGTCGGCCTGGATGTTCTCGGAGCGGTCTTCGATCCACTTCACCGGCAGCCCGGTCAGCACCGACGCGCCGATCGCGAGCACGTAACCCGGATAGACGGGGACCTTGCCGCCGAATCCCCCGCCGATGTCGGGAGAGATGACGCGGATCTTGTGCTCCGCCAGGCCGAGATGGCCGGCGACGAGCGCGATGACGGTGCGGATCGCGTGCGGTGCCTGCGTCGTCATCCAGACCGTGAGCTTTCCCTCGACCTTGTCGAACTGCGCGACCATTCCACAGGTCTCGATCGAGGCGACGACGATGCGCGGGATGTAGATGTCCTGCTTGACGACGACGTCCGACTCGCGGAACGCCTTGTCGGTCCCCGCCTTATCGCCGGTCTCCCAGTGCCAGATCAGGTTGTTCTTCTGCTCGCGGTCCTCGCGGATCACGGGCGCGCCCGGGAGGAGCGCCTTGATGGGATCGACGACGACCGGGAGCGGCTCGTATTCGACCTCGACCGCGGCAACTCCGTCGGCCGCGATGTAGCGCGACGTCGCGACGACGGCCGCGACCTCCTGGGCCTGATACATGACCGTGTCCGTGGGCAACACCATCTGCTTGTCGCCCATCAGCGTCGGCATCCATGCCAGCTTGAGCGGCACGAGGTCGTTGCCAGTGATCACGGCGAGCACGCCCGGGATGGCGAGGGCCTTGGTCGCGTCGATCTTCAGGATGCGAGCGTGCGCGTACGGACTGCGCACGATGTCGAGGTACACCATGCCGGGCAGCTTCACGTCGTCGACGTAGTTGCCCCTGCCGCGGATGAACCGCGCATCTTCCTTGCGCTGGACTGAGTGACCGATGCCGCCGATCTCGACTGCCATCGCTATACCCTCCCCGCCGTGGCCGGCTGCTTTTCGGCCTTGGCCTCGCGCAGCTTGGTTCCCGCGTACTGGATGGCCTTCACGATGTTCACGTAGCCTGTGCAACGGCACAGGTTGCCGGAGATCGCTTGGCGGATCTGCAGCTCGGTGGGCGCCGCGTTGCGCTCGAGGAGCGCGACGGAGGTCATCATCATCCCGGGCGTGCAGAAGCCGCACTGGAGCCCGTGCTCCTTGGTGAAGCCCTCCTGGACCGCGTGAAGGACCCCGTTCTGCTCCAAGCCCTCCACGGTGGCCACGGTCCGCCCGTTGGCCTGCACCGCGAAGACCGTGCACGACTTCACTGGACGGCCATCGAGGAGCACGGTGCACGCTCCGCAGCTCGTCGTGTCGCACCCGATGTGCGTACCGGTGAGCAGCAGGTTCTCGCGGATGAGGTGCACGAGAAGCAGGCGCGGCTCGACGTCGGCTTCCTTGGACACACCGTTGACCGTCAGCTGCACGCGCATCTATTTGCCCCCCTTCGCTCGGGCGACCGCACGGCGCAGCGCTCGCGTCGTGAGGACGCGTACGAGGTCTCGCTTGTACTCGGCCGGTCCGCGGAGATCCGACACCGGCTGCGCTTCGGCCGCGGCCGCCTCGGCCGCCGCGGCGATGGCCCGGTCGTCGGGCGCATGACCGCGTAGCGCCTCCTCGGCGCGGCGCGCGCGGATCGCGGTCGGCCCGACGTTCGTCAGCCCGATGCCCGCCGCCGTAACGTTGCCCTTCCCGTCGAGGAGGAGGTGGGCGGCGACGCCCACGATGGCGAAGTCGCCGACCTTCCGCTCGAACTTCACGTACGCGCCTCCGCTCTGCGGCGCGGCGCGCGGGATGCGGATCTCGGTGACGATCTCGTCCGCCGCGAGCGAGGTCGTGAACGTGTCAACGAAGAAATCGTCGATCGCGATGACGCGCTCGCCCCGAGGCCCGCGCGCAACGACCGACGCGCGGACCGCGAGGAGCGTCGCGGGGTGATCGTTCGCCGGATCGGCATGCGCGACGTTGCCGCCCATCGTGGCGAGATTGCGCACGATCGGATCGGCGATGACCGCCGCTGTATCGGCGACGATCGGATAGCGGTCACGGATGACCGCGCTTTCCTCGAGATCCACCTCGCGCGTCAGCGCACCGATCCGCAGCTCGCCGTTCTCGCGGATGTAGGCCAGGCCGGGGATGCGATTCAGATCGATGATCCGTGCCGGCTGCGCGAGCCGGAACTTCATGAGCGGTATGAGGCTTTGCCCACCCGCGAGCACCTTCGCCTCGCCGCCGGACTTCGCCAGCCGGTCGATGGCCTGTGATAGCTCTGTCGGCGCTTCGTACTCGAACGCTGCCGGTATCACTGTGCCCTCCCCCTCCGTGCGCGGACGCGCGCGACCGCACCCGGTGTACGCGTCAGTGAGCGGTGCGGATGCGCGCGGAACGGCATGGGCCCCCCTCGGTATGCTCCCCATCCTCGGGCAGGCGGCTGGATGCTAGATCAAACCTCGAGGACCCACTCGTGGCGGGTGGCCGTCACCGTGGGATACGAGCGCCAACGCTCAGGCAGCATCGCCGCGTTACCGCGGCTGCGCACGCAGCGCCGGAGCACGAGGCCGAGATCAGCGAGCGTGACGCGGCCGAGCTTCCGCTCCCAGATGGAGCGAAGCGCGACGATGGCGTCCAGGGCCTCGTTCGTTGTCATCAGGCCACCACGCTGCTCGTGAGCGGGGCGCGAACGAAACCGCCGGCGGAGGGATTCAGCGTGTCGGACACGTTTCCGTCCATAAAGGCACCAAGGCACACACCATGCCAACGGCGCCCGCCGCCGTTTTTGGTGCCGGCCGGGTATCAGCGAGCGCCCTAGCCCCGGGAGCGCTCCACGGCACGCTCGAGCGCCCGCCGCGCGTGGACGATCGCGAGATGCTGGCGGAACTCTGACGACGCGGTGAGATCCGACAACATCGTCACGCCATCCGCCGCCTTGGCCGCCGCCGCCGCGATGGCGTTGGCGTCGCCGCGCGTGCCGGTGAGGGCGCGCTCAGCCGCGTTCGCGCGGAACGGACTCGCCGCGGCGCCGGTCACGCCGATCGCGGCGCGGTCGATCGTGCCATCGCTTTTGATGGCGACGACCGCGGCGATCCCGACGATCGCGAAGCCCGACGCGGGATGAGCGAACTTCGCGTACGCGCTTCCGGAGCGTCCGGCCGGCGCGGGAAACCGGATCTCGACGACGATCTCGTTCGGCCGGAGCGCGGTCTCGAAGGTCCCTTTGAAGAACTCGCGCGCGGGAATGTCTCGTCGCCCCTTTGGACCGACGACGCGGATCGTCGCGTCGAACGCAAGCGTCGGCGCGGGTTCGTCGGCCGCTGGGTCGGCATGGGCAAGGCTTCCGCCGATCGTGCCGCGTGAACGAACCTGCAGGTCCCCGACGGCACCCGCGGCTTCCGCGAGAGCGGTGAGCGTCGCGGCGATCGCGGGATTCTCGGCGATGGACCGGTGCGTCGCGAGCGCGCCGACGACGACGGCGCCGTTCTCGCTCTTGATCTCACGCAGACCGGCGATCCGGCGGATGTCGACGATCAGGTCGGGCTCGGTGAGTCCGAGCTTCATCAGCGGAATGAGACTGTGGCCTCCAGCGATCACCTTCGCTTCTCGCGACCGGCCGAGTGCCTTGACGGCGTCATCGACGGTCGTTGGCGCTTCGTACGTGAACGGGTGCGTGATCATCGTCGTGCCTCCCCCGCCTTGCGAATGGCTCGCCAGACCTTCTCCGCGGTCAGTGGCATGTCGAGGTGCGTGATGCCGAGCGGAGACAGCGCGTCGATGACCGCGTTCACCACCGCGGGCGTCGATGCGATCGTGCCGGCCTCGCCGATCCCCTTGACGCCGAGGGGATTCGTCTTGGTGAGCGTCACGGTATGGTCGAGCGCGAATGGCGGCACGTTGGCCGCGGTCGGCACGTGGTACTCCATCATGCTGCCGGACAGCAGCTGGCCGTTCGTGTCGTACACGGCGGTCTCGTACAGCGCCTGGCCGATGCCCTGGGTGATCCCGCCGTGAAGCTGTCCCTCCACGATCATCGGGTTGATCTGCCGCCCGCAGTCGTCGCACGCGGAGTAGCGGACGATCTCGACCGTCCCGGTCTCCGGCTCCACTTCCACTTCGGCGACGTGCGTGCCGAACGGGAACGTGAAGTTCGGTGGGTCGTAGTAGGTCGTGGCTTCAAGACCTGGCTCCATGCCTTCGGGCAGGTTCGACGCGAGGTAGGCGGCCATCGAGATCTCACCGAATGCTTTCGCCTTCTCGGGCACGCCCTTCACGAAGACCTTGCCGCCCTGCACGACGACGTCCGCCGGCGAGGCCTCGAGCAGGTGGGCGCCGATCTGGATGACCTTCTCGCGGATCTTCTGCGCCGCGTTGTGGACCGCGATGCCGCCGACGGCGAGGCTTCGGCTGCCGAACGTGCCCACGCCCATGCCGGGCGACTCGAAGGTGTCGCCGTGGCGGACCTCGATGTCGTCCGGGGTAACGCCGATCGCGTCGGCGGCGATCTGCGCCCACGAGGTCTCGTGACCCTGGCCGTGCGGAGACGTGCCCGTGAAGACCTGCACGGCGCCGGTCGGATGCACGCGGATCCGCGCGCTCTCGTAGCCGCCCCACCCCACACCGAGCGCCGAGTTCGCCTTGGACGGCGCGAGGCCGCAGATCTCGACGTAGCTCGACAGGCCGATACCGCGGTGCTTGCCGCGTGCCTTCGCCTCCGCGCGGCGCTTCTCGAAGCCCTTGTAGTCGGCCATCTCGAGCGCGCGATCGAGCGCCGGCTCGTAGTCACCGCTGTCGTAGACGATCCCGCTGATCGTGGAGAACGGGAACGCGTCGGGCGGGATGAAGTTCTTGCGGCGGAGCTCCGCCGGGTCCATCCCGATCTCGTCCGCAAGACGGTCCATCGCGCGTTCGATGGCGAAGGCCGCCTCGGGCCGTCCGGCGCCGCGATACGCGTCAACGGGCGTGGTGTTCGTATACGCGCCCCGGATCTCGCAGTCGAATGCGGGGATGCGATAGGCGCCGGGAATGATGTAGGCGTGAAGGATGGTGGGAATGCCCGGCGCGAACGCCTGCAGATACGCGCCCATGTTCGCGACCGTACGGATCCGCACGCCAAGCACGGTGCCGTCGCGCTTCGCCGCCACCTCGACGTCCTCGACCAGGTCGCGACCGTGGATCGTGGCGAGGTAACCCTCGCGCCGGTCCTCCGTCCACTTCACGGGACGACCGAGCGTTTTGGCCAGATGCGCGACGAGAAGCTCCTCGGCGTACACCTGCAGCTTGCTGCCGAACCCGCCGCCCACCTCGGGCGCGATCACGCGCACCTTGTTCTGCGACAGGCCGAGGTTGACGGCGAGGATGAGCTGGACGAAGTGCGGGATCTGCGTGCTCGTCCATACGGTGAGCTCGCCGGCCTCGAACTTCGCGACGACCGAGCGCGGCTCCATCGCGTTGGGGATGAGGCGTTGGTTGACGATGTGAATCTTCACGGTCGCTTCGGCGTCGCGGAACGCCTTGTCGATATCGCCGCCCTTCACCGGATAGGTGAAGACGAGATTCGTTCCCAGCTCTTCGTGGAGGATGGGCGCGCCCGGTTCGAGCGCCTTCG
>JANNUM010000355.1:0-2400 GCA_031395235.1 Chloroflexota bacterium | reverse complement strand
TATCGGCGCCGCCGCGAAGACCAGCTCCGCGAGATCGCGCAGCGCGTCTCATCGCGAGTGCGCGCGAGCGGCCAGGCCGTGACCCTCGAGCCGATGCTTGCCTACGAGCGGCGCATCGTGCACCTGTCGGTGCAGGGCCAGACGGGCCTGAAGACCGAGTCGGTGGGCATGGAGCCCAACCGTCGCGTCGTCATCAGCTCCACCGCGCCCGGCGCCCGCGGACCGTTCGGCGAAGGCGGCCCCGGTGGCGCTGGCGGCTTCCGACCGCGACCTGGGGGGACCGGCGGGACCGGTGGCGGCGGTGGCGGCTATGGACCGCGCCGCGGTTACGGACCGCGGCCCAGCGGCGGCTATCGACCACGTCCCGAACCCGGCCCCTAGCCCCGTGAGGCGGTGACAGAGCGCAGTAGCGGCCGTTAGCTTCCTTGCCGTGACCGACCCGAACTGGCTGCCAGCGCGCGTCCGTCGCAATTTCCGGATCGACCTCTTCAGCGGCGTCTGCTCGGGCATCTTCGTGACGGTCCTCATCGCCTTTATGCCGGTGGTCGTCCGGCGCATGGGTGGGTCGACGACCGACGTCGCGATCGTCGTCGCCGGGCCGTTCATCGGGAACATGCTGTCGCCGATCTTCGCCTACCTGCTCGCTCGTCTGCCGATCGTCCGCGTCGTCGCGGGCGCTGCGAGCCTCTCGCGCGTCGTATTCCTCGCGAGCGTGCTCCTCGCCGCGACGCCGTTCATGCTCGCGCTCAGCAGCGTCGCGTTCTGGATCATCACCGTCTCGAACATCGCCGCATACACGGCCCTGATGCAGGGCATCTATCCCGACCGTGAGCGCGCGTTCGCAATGGGCAACGTGCGTGTCGGTGCGTCTGTCGCGGGCATCGCGGCGGCGGCGCTCGCCGGAAGCTTCATCGACGTCGTTCCCGTGCAGTGGGTCTTCGCCGCGGCTGCGCTCGTCGGACTTCCCGGTGCAATCGCGTTCTTCTGGATCCGGTATGACGGACCTGCCGCACCACCCGCGCGCCGGCCGGCTCTCGTGATTGCGCGCGACGTGTGGGCGGACCTTCGCTATCGCAAGCTGTTGCTAGCTTTCACGATCTTCGGCACCGGCAATCTCATGAACTTCGCAGTCTTCCCGATCATGCTGGTGGACCACTTCGACGCGTCGAACGCGTTCGTCGGAACGCTCGCCATCGTCCAGTCGGCGACGCTCATCGTCGCGTACCCCGTCTTCGGACGGCTGATCGACCATGGCTCGACGCTGCGCCTGACGATGATCGCCACGCTGCTCACGCTCCTGGTGCCGATCGGGTACCTGGTGGCACCCGGAACGTGGGCGCTCCTGCCGGTCGCGGTGATCACCGGCATCGTCGTGTCGAGCGGCGAGCTCACTGGGTTCACGAACATCGTTCACCTCGCGCCGCCGGGTCGCATCGGCGAATACGCCGCGGCGAACGCGTTCCTGCTCGGCGTGCGCGGCACCGCCGCGCCGTTCGTGGCCGCGGCTCTGCTGGGGCTGGTCCATCCGCAGGTGGTGCTCGTGCTAGGCACGCTGCTCATGACGACCGGCGCGCTCGTGCTCGCCCAGTTGGTGCGCGCTCCCGCGTCTGGGAAGGTGAAGGTCGCGCCCGCCGAAGCCTAGCGGCGAGCGCCGGCGTGGTCTAGCGGAGCGGTATGCCGTTCGCGCGCATGGCGTCGACGAAGCGGTCCGCGATCAGCTGATAGCCCGCGTCGGACGGATGAAAGCCGTCGCCGGACACGGTGATGGTGCTGACGAGGGGCGCACTTCCGGTGAAGAGATCGACGGCGATGACGCGTCCCGGGTGCCTCGCGGTGATGGCCGCGATGGCCGCGTTGTATGCGCCGATGAGCCGCAGGAGCGCCGCCTTGTCTGCGTCCGCGTACGCCGGCACGGGCCTGAGATCGGGGACGTTGCCGACGAAGATCTTCGCCTCTGTACCCGATACGAGCGCATCCACGATCGCGCCGAGGTCGTTCGCGAACGACGCCGGCTCGATGGTCGCGTTTATGTCGTTCACCGCGAGCCAGATCGACACGACGGTCGGCCGCTGCGCGAGCGCTCCGGGCAGCTGGGCGGTGCGCGCCTGCAGGGCGATCGATCCCGACACCCCGACGTTCACGAACGCGCTGCCCGGCGGCAGCAGCTTCGCGACGCGGGCCGGCCACGATCCGGTCGCGGGATCGGTGGCGCCAACGCCCACGGTGTCGGACGCGCCGATCGCCACGTAGCGGACCGCTGCAGTGGCGGTGGGCGGCCCCGTCACGGTGGGACTCAGCGTCACACGTGCCACTGTGGACGAGGACGGCGTCGCGGGCGCGGCGGTCGTGGCGCGGGACGAGGATCCCGAGCATGCCGCGACGAGCAGGAGAGCCAGGAAC
>JANNUM010000352.1:0-8419 GCA_031395235.1 Chloroflexota bacterium | reverse complement strand
CTACGACGGATCGACGGCCGGCGGCTCGTCGCCCAAGCTCCTCATCGTCGCGCGCCGGCGCGAGCGCGGCGCTGGCCGCGAGCGCAGGGGGTGACCGACCTCCTCATTCGCGGAGGACTCGTCGTCGACGGGACCGGTGGGCTGGGTGTCAGGGCAGATGTGGCGATCACCGACGGCCGCATCACCGACGTCGGCGACGTAGCCGGTCGGCGCGCGACGCGGATGATCGATGCGCGCGACCGCGTCGTGGCGCCCGGC
Source organism: Chloroflexota bacterium (assembly GCA_031395235.1). Taxonomy (GTDB): domain Bacteria; phylum Chloroflexota; class Limnocylindria; order P2-11E; family P2-11E; genus CF-39. The sequence continues at coordinate 8,161 of JANNUM010000352.1, read as the reverse complement.
TTCATCGACATCCACTCGCACTCCGACAACACAGTCTTCGTCAACGACGCGTTCGAGAGCGCTCTCCACATGGGCGTGACGCTCGTCGTGTGCGGCAACTGCGGCGGCTCGTCGGCACCCGTGAGGGGCCTCGCCGCCGAGGAGCTCGACCGCGCGCTGGCCGTGTTCGACGCGAAGCGCACCTGGTCGAGCTTCGCGCAGTACGCGGCCGCCTGCGATGACGCGCGGCCGGCGATCAACCTCTGCTCGTTCGTCGGTCACGGCACTCTACGGGAGTGCGTGATGGGCGGCGCCGCCCGTGCTCCGAGCCGGCACGAGCTCGACGAGATGCGGACGCTCCTCACGCAGGCCCTGGATGAAGGTGCGATCGGGCTCGCCTCCGGCCTCATCTACCCCCCGAGCGCGTACGGGACCACCGACGAGCTTGCGGCGCTCTGCGCGGTGGTGCGAGAGAAGGGCGGCCTCTACGCGAGCCACATCCGCAGCGAGGGCGACCGTCTGCTCGAGGCAGTCGAGGAGAACCTCGAGATCGGCCGGCGCTCGAAGGTGCGGGTGCAGCTGTCGCATCACAAGGCATCGGGTCCGAAGAACTGGGGCCGCGTCAAAGAGTCGACCGCCAAGATCGAGGCGGCGCGCGGTGCCGGTCTCGACGTCCAGGCCGATCAGTACCCGTACACCGCGTCCTCGACCGGGCTTGCGGTCACCATCCCGAACTGGGCGCACGAAGGTGGGCGTCTCGCGATGTGCGAGCGTCTGGGGGATCCGGCGGTGCGCGCCCGGATCCGCGACGAATACGTCGAGACCGGCCGCAACTGGGATCGCATCGTCATCGCGCGCGCGCGCCGGCGACCCGAGTACAGCGGGCGCACCATCGCGGATCTCGCGCGCGAGGCGGGGAAGGATCCGCTGGAGTGGACGTGCGACGCGCTCATCGAGCACGACGGCGACGTCGCGATCGTGCACCACTCGATGAACGAGGACGATGTCCGCTACGTCATGGCGAAGCCGTACGTCGCGATCGGAAGCGACTCGTCGGCGAACGCACCGTACGGACCGCTGTCGTTCGGAAAGCCACACCCCCGCTCGTATGGCACGTTCCCGCGCGTGCTGGGGCGCTACGCGCGCGACGACGGCGTCCTGACGCTCGAGGACGCGGTGCGCAAGATGACGTCGCTGTCCGCGAAGCATCTCCGCCTCGCTGATCGCGGCCAGATAACGATCGGGGCCTGGGCAGACCTCGTTGTGTTCGATCCGGAGCGCGTCGCCGATACGGCGACCTACGAGGATCCGCACCGCTACCCCGAGGGGATCGAGCACGTCGTGATCAACGGTGGCGTGGCACTCGAGGCGGGTGAGACTGCGCCGGATCGGCACGGGCGATTCCTGCGACTCGGCAGGGATCTGGGAGGCGCGTGACCACCACCGGGGGGCTTCGCCCCGCGAGCACCCCCCATGTTGCAATTCTGGCCGAGGGCCTCTTCACTCGGACGACCGCGAAGACGGCGATCGGCGTGCTGCGATACGCGCGCTTTCAGATCGTCGCGGTCGTCGATTCGACGCGGGCCGGTACCGACGCGGCGGATCACGTGGGCGTTGGGCGCGGCGTGCCGGTCGTCGCGACCGTCGAAGACGCGGCCGCGCGCGGGGCGGACGTGCTGCTCATCGGCACCGCCACCGCGGGCGGACGGATCCCGGAGGAATACCGGCCGTTGCTCTTACGCGCACTCGAGCGCGGTATGGCGGTGTGGAACGGACTGCACGAGCGCGTGCTCAGCGACGTGAGGCTCGCCGACGCCGCGAAGCGCGGGAACGCGTCGGTGCGCGAACTGCGCGAACCGCCGAACGGACTCGCGATCGGCGGCCATCGTCGGCCGCGCGAGGGCGCGACGGTGGTCCTGACCGTTGGCTCCGATGCCGCCGTCGGAAAGATGACGGCGTCGCTCGAGATCGTCGCGGCGCTGAGCCGCATGGGTGAGAAGGCCGCGTTCGTCGCGACCGGGCAGACGGGGATCGCGATCGCGGGCGAGGGGATCGCGGTCGACGCCGTGGTCGCGGACTTCATCGCCGGCGCCGCGGAGCAGCTGGTGTGCGCGGCGGCCGAAGACGCGGACTGGGTGATCGTCGAGGGGCAGGGCTCGCTCACGCACCCGGGCTTCTCCGGCGTGACGCTGGGCTTGCTGCACGGCTCCGGGCCCGACCTCATGGTCCTCTGCCATGACATAGACCGACTATCGATGAAGGGCTACGACGAGGGCCTGCCGGTCCGCTCCTTGCGCGAGCTCGTGGGCATCTACGAGGACGCCGCGGCGTGGCGGCGACCGCCTGGATATCCGCCGGCGCGCGTCGTTGCGGTCGCGCTCAACACCGGGGACCATGTCAACGAGGATGCGACGTTCGCGCTGGCGATGATCCAGGGCGCCGCGGTCGAGACGAGGCTTCCAGCCGCCGATCCGATCCGCGAAGGACACGCCGGCGCCGACCGTCTCGCGCGGGCGCTCGTCGACGCGCGCGACCGCGGCGCCGCGACGAGCACGTCATGAAGTTCACGGTCCGGACCGTCGACGTGCATCTCGAAGTTCCGTTCCAGATCTCGCGTGCGGTGCGCACCGAGAAGCGCGTCGTGCTGGTCGAGCTCGACGAAGGCGGACGCATCTCGCGAGGAGAGGCGTCGCCCGATCCGTTCTTCAACGAGACGAGCGAGTCGCTAGAGCGGGACGTGCGCGGCGGCCTTGGTCTGGTGCCCGAGGACGCCGCCGATCTCGCGACGCTCAAGCTGCGCCTCGATGAGCGCTTTCCGCACGGCGGCGGCGCCGCCTGCGCCCTCGACATCCTTGGGCACGACCGAGCGGCCCAGGCCGCCGGCGTGCCGCTGCGCGCTTTTCTGGGCCTCGCGAGCGGTGAGGCGCCTCCGACATCCTTCACCATCGGGATCGCGGAGCCGCGCGTGATGGCGGAGCGCGCCGCAGCCGCCGCGGCGAAGGGATTCAGCGTGCTCAAGGTGAAGTTGGGTCACGGCGAGAACGATGTGGAGATCCTGTCGCTCATCCGCGAGCGGTTCGCGGGGACGATCCGCGTGGACCCGAACGCGGCCTGGACGCCGGCGGAGGCGCCGGCGCGCATCGAGCGCATCACTCGCTTCGACATCGAGTTCGTGGAGCAGCCCACACCAACTGACGACATCGACGGTCTGCGCTACGTGCGCGAACGGTCGGCGCTGCCGATCGTCGCCGATGAGGCGGCCGTCCGCCTGCCCGACGTCGAGCGATTGTCCGGAGCCTGTCACGGTATCAACGTGAAGCTGCAGAAGTGCGGCGGCATCGCCGAGGCGCGCGCGATGATCGCGCGCGCGCATGATCTCGGGATGAAGGTGATGCTCGGCTGCCGCGCGGCCGAAACGAGCGTCGCGATCGCCGCCGCGGCACATCTCGCGCCTTCCGTCGAGTGGGCCGATCTCGATGGCAACCTGCTCATCGTCGACGATCCGTTCCGCGCAGTCCCGGTCGTGGGCGGACGCTTCGTCTTCTCGGACCGTCCGGGCCTCGGGGCGGTGCCCGCGTGAACGCGTCACCGGGAAAGATCGAGACCGCGCTTTTCGCCGTCGGCTTCGCGATGGCTGGCCTCGTCTTCCTCGCGCTGTTGTGGTCGGGCGCGGGAGCCTACTCGGACATGGCGCGGTCGAATGGTGTGAACGGCACGACGTTCACCAACGCCGACGTGGAGACGTCGGTCGATCTCCTCGCGATGACCGAGACGCACGCTCAGTGGGCCGCGTACGTTACGGGGGGCACGAACGACCCGCCTGTGGTGGTCGGTGGACGGTCGCTCTTCACCTCTGACGAGGTCTCGCACATGGCGGACGTGCGGCGCGTGTTCGACGGCGCGAAGATTCTCATCCCGGCCGGACTCTTCGTCATGGCCATTCGCCTTCAGCGCGCGCGGTCGCGCAGTGCGGAAGCGATGCTCCGGCTCGCGCGCGACGGCGCGATCGCAGCCGGCGTCGCCGTTGCGGCCGTCGGCCTCATCGCGGCGCTCGCATTCGAAACCGCCTTCCTCCTCTTCCACCAGTTCTTTTTCCCGCAGGGCAACTTTCTCTTCGATCCCGCGACGAGCAATCTGGTGCGCTTGTACCCGGACTGGTACTGGCAGGGCATCACATTCCGGATCGGTCTGACGTTCATCGCGGTCGCCGCCGCGGTGGCGGTGGCGGCCTGTGTCGGGCTCCGCCGCGCTCGCTCCACTAGACTCGCCTCCGGATGAAGCGCGTTCTTCTCATCGAAGACCTGCCGCAGGTCGCGCAGCACCTTCAGTCGATGCTGGCCCGCGAGAAGGAAGTCGAGATCGCGGGCGTCCAGAGCGAGGCGGAGGCCGCGGTCGCGCAGATCGCGACCGAGAAGCCGGACGTCGTCATGATCGACTCGCTGCTCCAGGGCAAGGTCTCGGCCCTGGACATCGCCAAGCGCATTCGCACGGCGTCACCGGGCACGCGGATCATCATGGTCACCGTTCCGCAAAAGCCGCTCGACCCCAAGGCCGAGGCGACGATCGACGCGGTCTTTGTGCTGCCGGGCGGTGCGAACGAGCTGGCGGAGGTGCTCGGCGTCGGCAAGCTGGCCCGGCCGCAGAACGGGATCATGCTCGCGGTCTATTCACCGAAGGGCGGGACGGGCAAGACGACGCTCGCCGTGAATCTCGCGTGCGTGCTGCGTCGGCAGGGAAAGTCGGTCGCGCTCATGGATGGTGTGATGCAGTTCGGCGCTGTGCGCCACGCGATGCAGGTCCCGCCCGCGACCAGGTCGTTCATCGACCTGCCGACCGCGGGCGCGATGCGCACGTCGTTGACCGAGGTCCTCTGGGAGGGTCCGTCCGGCGTGCATGTACTGCTCGCGCCGGCCAAGCCGGAGGAAGTCGATCTCGTCCAAGGTGTCGACATCGGCAATGCGATGAACATGCTGGCCGAGAGCCACGACTACGTCATCGTGGATACGCCGTCACGGCTGACCGAGGACGCACTCGCGATCCTCGACACCGCGAACGTCATCCTCATGGTGGTCACGTACATGAACGCGACCGTCGCGAATTCGCGCTCGGCGATCGACACATTCGAGGCGCTCGGCTACAAGGGCAGGAAGCCGATCCTGCTCGTCGTCAATCAGGCTGACACCCCGGGCGGGATGTCGAAGACCGCCGTCGAGCACGCGCTCAACCTGCCGATCATCGGCGAGATCCCGACCGACTGGAAGACGGTGAGCGACTCTTTGAACAAGCAACAGCCGTTCGTCATCTCGACGCCGCAGGCGCCGGTCAGCCGCGCCGTGGAGGCGCTCGCGCTCGGCCTCGTCACGCAGCAACGGAAGTAGCGACGATGGGGCCGAGCGCCCCGATCGGGGTGTTCGACTCCGGAGTGGGTGGCCTCACCGTGCTGAAGGAGCTGCGTCGTCAGCTCGCCGGCGAATCCACCATCTATCTCGGCGACGAGGCGCGCATGCCGTATGGTCCGCGTCCCGCCGCCGAGGTCATCGCATTCACGCGCCAGGCGATGCGTTGGTTCGCCACGCGCGGCTGCAAGCTCATCGTCCTCGCGTGCAACACCGCTACCGCGCAGGCGCTCGAGGCGGTCCGCGACGAGTCCGCCGTTCCGATCATCGGCGTGGTCCGCCCGGGCGCCGCGGCGGCGATCGCCGCGTCGGCCCGGCGGTCGATCGGCGTCCTGGCCACGGTGGGCACGGTCCGGTCCGGCGCGTATGTGCGCGCGGTGCGCGATCTCGACCCGCTCTGCGACGTCATGCAGCAGGCCTGCCCAAAGCTGGTGCCGATCGTGGAGTCAGGAAAGGCGGGCACGCCCGAGGCGCTCGAGGCGGTGCGCGAGTACGTCGGGCCACTGCTCACCGAAGGCGGCGTGGTCACACCGGTCGTGGATACGCTGCTGCTCGGCTGTACGCACTATCCGTTGCTTCGCGAGGAGTTCAGCAGGGTGGCCGGGCCCGGCGTGCGCGTCGTGGATTCCGCGACGACGACCGCGCTCGCGGTGCGGGAGGTCCTCGAGTCGCATCGTCTGCTCGCTGACGGCGCGACGCCCAAGCACCGGGTCTTTGCGACCGGGTCGGTCGAGCGCTTCGGCGAAGTGGCGCGGACCATCTTCGGCGAGCACCTGCCGGAGGTAGAGGCGGCGATACTGACGTGAATCTCACTTCGACGATCACCGGTCTCCCGTACGTCGGCAAGACGACTCTCTTCAATCTGTTGACCGGTGGACACGCCGCCACGGGCGCTTTCGCGGGCGCGGAAGGCGAGACGAACGTGGGCGTCGCGAAGGTCCCGGACGTGCGTGTCGACAAGCTGTCGGCGCTGTACAAGCCGCGCAAGACGACCTACGCGGAGGTCACGTACCGCGACCTCGGTCTCGCGCCACGCGTCGCCACTCGAGCGGGCGGTTTCGCGGCGCAGGCGGGCCAGGGCATCAGCGCCCAAAAGCTCGGCGATCTGCGCACGTCGGACGCGCTGGTGCACGTCGTGCGCTCATTCCGCGATGCATCGGTGCCCCACGTCAACTCGAGCGTCGATCCGAAGCGCGACCTCGCGACGCTCGAGCTCGAGCTGCTCTTCGCCGACCACGTCGTCGTCGAACGCCGCCTGGAGCGGATCGAGCCGGAGCTGCGCTCGGCGAAGGGTCCCGAACGCGAGTTGAAGGAGCGCGAGCGTGCCGTCCTACAGAAGGCCATGGCCGCGCTGGACGCCGAGACCCCGCTGCGCGACGTGGGGCTCGAAGAAGAGGAGCGGAAGATCGTGCGCGGCTACCGCTTCCTCACGCTCCTGCCGCAGCTCGTGGTCGCGAATCTCGATGAAGCGGACGTGGCGGATCCGGACGCGGTGCTTGTGCCCCTGCGCGAAGCGGCGGCGAAGCATCGCGCGATGTCGGTCGTCGGCGTCTGCGCGAAGCTCGAGGCCGAGATCGCGCAGCTCGATCTCGTCGAGGCCGCCGCGTTCCGCGCGGATCTCGGACTGCACGAGCCCGCGCTCGACCGGGTCATCCACGCGACGTATGAGCTGCTCGGGCTCATCTCGTTCTTCACGGTGGGGGAGGACGAGGTGCGGGCGTGGACGATCCCGGCCGGTCTGCCCGCGCAGCAGGCCGCGGGCGCGATCCACTCCGATCTCGAGCGCGGCTTCATACGCGCGGAGGTGATCGGCTGGGAGGATCTGCTGAAGGCCGGCTCCGAGGCGAGCGCGAAGAAGCAGGGCGTTATGAGGACTGAAGGTCGCGACTATGCGATGAAAGATGGCGAAGTCGCCCACGTCCTCTTCAACGTCGCGCCGAGTCGCTAGAGTCCCTCCGATCCGTGAGTGCGGACTTTCTCGCGATCGGCCACGTCGCGCGCGACGAGTTCGAAGGAGAGCCGAGCTGGCGCTTGGGCGGCACTGCGCTTTACGCCGCCGCGACCGCAGCTCGTCTCGGAACGGCGACGGCGCTCGTCACGCGCGTCGGTCCGGCCGAGCAGCCGGCGCTCGAGGAGCGCTGCAGACAGCTCGGCATCGCTCTGCACGCACTGCGGTCATCGGTGACGACGACGTTTGGCTTCCGCTACGTGGAGGGTCGCCGGTTCATGCGCCTGAAGGCGCGCGCGCGCGGCATCTCGCCGTCGGACGTTCCGGCCGATTGGCTACAGGCGCGCGCGGTCGTCCTCGGCTCCGTGGCGCACGAGCTCGATCGCTCGCTGTTCGGATCGACCTCGGCGGAGGCGACCGTGCTCGTCGCCCAGGGCTATCTGCGCGAGTGGTCCGCCGACGGCGCGATCCGACCACGCCCTTGGCAGGACGCGGATGAGATCGTCCCTCTCGTCTCCGCCGTCGTTCTCAGCGAGGACGACGTCGCCGGCGACGTGAGCGCGCCGCGCCGGTGGGCGCGCAGCGGTCGCGTCTACGTCACGCTCGCGGAGCGCGGCGTGCTCGTGCTGGACCGCGGCTCCGAAACGACCATCCCCGGCTACGGCGCCGACCGCGTCGTGGACCCGACGGGCGCCGGCGACGCGTTCGCCGCGGGCCTCGCGATCGCGCTCGCGGACGGCCGGGCACCCTATGACTGCGCCGCCTTCGCGAACGCGATCGCGTCGTTCGCGGTGGAGGATGTCGGCATGGCCGGCCTGGCGGACCGCGCGCGCGTCGA
>JANNUM010000330.1:0-3462 GCA_031395235.1 Chloroflexota bacterium | reverse complement strand
GACCCCGCTGAACGTCGCGATCGACAGGAGCCCGGCGGCTCCCAGCGTCCCGCGACGGCCCGCTCCCGTCGCCTTCATGACCGAGGCGATGGTGAATCCCTCCGGAAGCTTGTGCAGCATGATCGCGGCGAAGACGATCGTACCGAGGCCAGGACTCGCGAGGAACGCTGAGCCGATCGCGACGCCGTCCATGAAGGCGTGCAGCGCGAGGCCGAGGATCGCGGTGCTCGACACGTGCGCATCGATGACGCTGTTGGCGTGGGTCTCTTCGCCGAAATGCAGATGCGGGGCGAACACGTGCTCGAAGAAATGGATCAGCAGATAGCCGCCGAGGATGTACAGCGGAGCCGACTCGCCGACCTCCTTGATGGACTCGGGAATGAGCTCGATGACCGAGACGCCGAGAAGGTTGCCGGCGCCGAGCGCCATCAGCAGCGTCAGCGTGCGATCGGGAATGTGCCGTGGTGCCGCGACGATCGCCCCGCCAATGAGATCGCCGAGCGCCGCGGCGAATCCGAGGAGGAGAACGAGGGGGGTCATTTCCGGCAGTCCGGGCATAGTCCGACGACCTCGACGGTGTGCCCAAGCGGGCGGAAGCCACGGGCACGCGCCGTGGCGGTGATCCGCTTGTCCAGGTCTTTCGCCGCGAGCTCCTCTACGCGTCCGCATGCCTGACAGACGAGGTGATGGTGATGCGAGGGCGCGCACGGCGTGTACCGCACACACCGCACCCCTGCCTCGATCCCGTGGATGCGCGACAGCGCTCCGAGCGAAACGAGGAGCTCCAGCGTGCGGAAGACGGTCGCCCGCCCCACACCGCGCCGGGCGAGCTCACCAACGAGTTGCTGCGCGGTGAAGGGCTCCTGACGCCTCAGTGCCGCGTCGATCACCTCGCGCCTCGGTGACGTGCGACGACGTCCTGAGTCACCGAGCTGCCGGAGGATCCCGCTGGCTGTGGCTGTCATTACTGAGACATAGTATCAGTTCGGAACTCGCGTCGCTGCATGAAGAACACCGCGATCGCGGTGGTGACAGGGACGCAGAGCACCAGGCCGATACTTGCCGCGAGGACCGTGAGGATCGATTCGACGATCTCCTCGCTGTTGAGCGCGACCGAGAGCGGCTGGAAGCCGAGGGAGAGCAGCAGCACCAGGGGCAGCGCGCCACCGAAGTACGCGAGAGCGAGGGTGTTGACGAGCGACCCGATGTGGTCGTGGCCCACGTTAAGAGCCGAGCGATACAGCTGCCCGGGTCCGAGCGATGGATCCACCTTGGCGAGCTCCATGGTCGCCGACGCCTGGCCGACACACATGTCCACGAGAGCGCCGAGCGAGCCGACGATGACGCCCGCAAGGACCAGGCGCGGCATGTCGATGCGGCCGTCGGTCCCCACCGCGAGGAAGATCTGCTCTTCCGAGCCAAGACCGGTGAGGCGCAGTGTCGCGAGTCCTACGGCGGCGACCACGCAGATCACAACGAGCCCCGCAAGCGTGCCAACGAGCGCGGCGAGGCTCTTCCGGTTCGCGCCGTGCACCACGAAGACGGAAACAGTCACCACGCCCACCGCCCCGACGAGCGTCGCGATAAGCGGATCGCCGCCTCGCTGCAGCGCGGGAACGATCGCGAGCAGGAACACCGCGATGCTGGCCGCGAGTCCCGCGAGCGCGGCGAGACCCTTCAAGCGCGCGACGGCGAGCAGCGCGACGAAAAGGACTATCGCGAGCGGCGCGAGCGCCGGGAGGCGGACGATCTCCTCGACCGCATAACGGCGCACGCCGCCCTCGCGGCTCTCGCTGACGAGCACGCGGTCGCCGGCGTTGAGAAAGCCGTTCCGGTCGAGGGCGCGCCGGCCGCCCCACTCGACGGTGACGACCTCGCCCCGATAGAGGCCACTGTCGAGCTGCAGCTCGAGGCGCTGGAACGGTTGGCGCATACCGGTGGGCGCCGGATTCCGGTCACCGGTCTCGAGCACGCGCACGATGTGTGCGTCGAAAACGTCGATGCCCTGTCCCCGGTTCCAGTCTCCGCACGCGGTCAGGGCCAGCGTCGCGACCGCGGCGACGAGAGCGGATCGAAGCGCCACGCTGACGGGCGTCACTTCGGCCGAACGATATCGGTTCGATCCCGTGCGTTTCGCTTCACATGACGGAGAATGGGCAGTGCTCATGCGACACAACGTCTACCTCTCTGCCCTCCTGGCAATGACCCTCGTCACCTGTGGAGGCTTGACCGTTGGGTCGCCACAGGCATCGCCACTCACCCCCGGGACGTACCGCGGCGCGGGTACGGGCGCCGGGCTCGAGTCCCTCACCGCCCTCGCGACGCGCTTTCAGGCGAAACACGCCGGAGTCACGTTCAAGCTCGAGGACGTCGGTGCTGATACGAGCATCGCGCTCGTCGCCAACGGAGATGCGGACTTCGGCTTCCTGAGCCGCGATCTCAAGCCCGACGAGAAAACGCGGCTCACATCGATCCCCTACGCCGGCACCGGGACCGGCCTCGCGGTCAACCCCCTGAATGCGATCGGTGCGCTGACGACGGAGCAGGTCCGCAAGATCTACACCGGTGAGATCACGGACTGGTCGCAGGTCGGCGGCCAGGCCGGCGACATACGGCCGCTCGTTCGCGAGCGCGGCAGCTCCACCCGCGCGAGCTTCGAAGCGTATTTCTTCGCCGGCAAAGCGACATATGGCAAGAACGTCATCGAGGTCGTCGAATCCGTCGCGACCTACCAAGCGGTACGGGACTTCAAAGGCGCGATCGCGATGATCACGATCCAGAAGACGACCGCCGAGGACAAGACCTTGCGCCTGCTCGCGGTCGACGGCGTCGCGGCCACGACGCGCAACGTCAACAGCGGCGCGTATCCGGTCCGTCGGCCGATCATCCTCACGCTGCATCCCGACCCCGCCCGGTTGAAGCCGGCGGTCTCTGCGTTCTTCGACTTCATCAAGTCCCCGGAGGGACAGGAGATCCTCGCCGGCTTCTAGCCCCCGCCCCCGAAGATCAGCTGCTGCAGATCGGGCAGCGCCGTGCCGAGCCCCAGGATGAAGAGCGTGCCGATGACGAGGCTCGCCACGCCGGCGAAGGCTCCGACGATGACGTACAGCGTCCGCAGGCGCTGTGCGCCGATGAAGCCGCTCGCGCTCACGACCGCGACGAGCGTGTTCGAGACGAGGAGCCCGACGACGAAGGCGAGCAGGATGACGATCCCTGTCGTCCCGGTCGCACCGGCGATGCCCGCTAGGAGCAGCGCCTGCGAGCCCGTCTCGGCGCCGACGCCGTGGATCATCCCGACCCCGAACGCGGTGCGCGCACCGTACGGCGTCGAGTGCGCGGACGGCCGGTGCTCGTGGCCGTGGATGTGTGCCTGCAACGCGCCCCACCCGTTGCGCACGAGATCGAAGATGAGCATCCAGCGGCTGCGCAGCCGGAACTCGCCCTTGCCGCGCAGGTACTGCA
>JANNUM010000306.1:0-1841 GCA_031395235.1 Chloroflexota bacterium | reverse complement strand
CGCCGTGTCTTCGGGGAGATGACGATCGAGGAGAACCTGAGGGTGGGCGCGTTCACGAGGCGAGACACGAGCGAGATCAATGCGGACATCGAGGCCATGCTGGAGTTCTTCCCGGCTCTTGCGCGGGCTCGCCGTCGAAGCGCAGGCACGCTCTCTGGCGGCGAGCAGCAGATGCTGGCGATGGCCCGCGCACTCATGAGCCGCCCCCGTCTGGTGTGCATGGACGAGCCCACAATGGGGTTGGCGCCGATCTTCGTCGACCGTGTCCTCGATCAGATCGTCGCGGTCAGCAAGCTGGGAACCGCCGTCTTTATCGTCGAACAGAATGCGAGCCTCGCACTATCGATCGCGCACCGCGGCTACGTCTTGAGGACGGGCAAGATCGTCCTTGAAGGGCAAGCGAGTGAGCTATTGGCTAGCGAGCAGATCCGAGAGGCGTATCTCGGGCAGCGAGGCGGCTCCGACAGTTAGAGCGAAATGAGGGGTGCGTACCCGTCGAGCAGCGGCAGGATGGTCTCCCGACCTGCGGCGGGTAGTCCGATCACCACGCGGTCGGCGCCCGCGGCTCGATAGGCATCCAAGACCGCGGCGTCACCCTTGGCACCGAATACGGTCACGTTGATGCTCCGCGGATCGCGCCCACTCGCTGCGGCTCGAGCGCGAAGATCAGCGATGCCGCTCGCAATGTCCGGACTTGCCTTCGCCCGCGGTAGCCACCCGTCGCAGTAGTCAACGACGCGCTGGCGGACCTTTGCGCTCTCCCCTGCGAGCAGGATCGGGGGGTGTGGTCGCTGGACCGGTTTGGGTCGTGACCAGATCGGGTCGAAATCGACCAGCTCGCCGTGGTACTCGGCCGAGTCAGCGGTCCAGATCTCTTTCATGGCGAGGACCCTCTCACGAAGGACCTTGTAACGATCGACGAAAAGCGTTCCGTGATTGGCCATTGCTTCCGCATTCCACCCGCCGCCGATCCCGAAGATGAATCGACCACCGGACAGGAAGTCCAGACTGGCGACCGCTTTCGCGGTGATGATCGGCGAGCGCTCGACGACGAGGCAAATGCCGGTGCCGATCCGGATCCTGGTCGTGACCGCTGCCGCCATGGCGAGTCCGACAAAGGGATCCACGGAGCTCCAGTAGTAGGACGGGACCTCGCCACCGAATGGGGCGGGGCTCTTGCGCGAGGCCGGAATGTGCGTGTGCTCCGGGACCAGTAGGCACTCGAAGCCGCGCTCTTCGGCGGCACGGGCCAATTCGTCTATCCGCATCGCGTACTCGTCCGGGAACATGTACACACCGACATCCATCGTCGTCAGGGTAGCGCCGGGGGCGTGACGGCCCGGGATGGGGGCCGGCTGTCCCCTTGATGGCGATCGCCCGGCCGACGCCGTCGCTCAACCGACATGAGGCGACGCCCCGGTCGCCCGCTTCATGGCACGACCCCTGCCTCTGTCGAGGACAACAGAGCCGACCCGGCGGGTGAGCCCGGTGAGAGGAGCGTGGTGCGCATGGATGTCCTGCAGACCCTCGTCAGCGACAGCGCGCTGCTGCTCTTCTCGTTCGCGGGGCTGGCGGCCACGACCGTCGCGATCCTGCGTGACACGCAGGCGCAGCGGGCGGAGCTGTCGCAGATCCCGCTCGAGAGCTAACCAGCTCCGAAGACCCCTCCACTGCGCGGACCCCGTCCCAGCGCCGGGCGAGGCATGTGCCTTTAGCGGCCGACGAGCGCGCGGAGCCAGGCCATGATGTCCGCGAGGCGGCCGCTCCAGTACTCCTGGGTGCGCGGGTCGACCAGGATGAGCAGTCCCATCGAGAGCACGACCACGAGGGCGCTCATGAGC
>JANNUM010000282.1:0-1874 GCA_031395235.1 Chloroflexota bacterium | reverse complement strand
GCGGCGTCGCCCACCGCGGTACGACCGAAATTCGATCTCTCGACGTACCAGTACAGCCTTCAGACGAAGGGCAAGATCCGCATCGGGACGCAGGAAGACAACCCGCCCTTCAGCTCGAAGAACCCGGCGACCGGGAAATGGGACGGCTTCGACGTCGCGATCGGCCGCGAGCTCGCCAAGGCGATCTTCGGCGAGTCCGAGGACCCCGACAAGTACATCGAGTACGTGCCGGTGGTCTCGGCCACGCGCATCCCGAGCCTGACCGACAACAAGGCCGATGTGATCATCAAGACGTTCACCATCAACGAGGACCGCAAGAAGCAGATCGACTTCAGCGACGTCTACTTCAACACCGGTCAGCGGATCCTGGTGAAGAAGGACAACACCACGATCAAGGAAGCCGCCGACATGGCGGGCAAGACGGTCTGCTCGCAGCGCGGGTCGACGAGTGAGAAGAACATCTCGACGGCAACGAACAACGCTGCCCGTCTGCTGCTCCTCGACAGCTACCCCGCGTGCCTCCTCGCGCTTCAGCAGGGCCAGGCCGACGCGGTTTCGACCGATGAGTCGATCCTGTTCGGCCTCGTGAAGCAGGACCCGAACGCGAAGATCGTCGGCAAGTATTTCTCCGCCGAGCCCTACGGCATCGGCGTCAAGAAGACCGCGGGTGGTGACCGGACCGGCTTCGTTGACTTCATCAACCGCACGCTGATCGTGTTGATCACCGGCGGGACATGGGCGAAGTACTACGAGCAGTACATCACACCCTTCTCCGGCGACAAGAAGAGAACGCCGGACGCCTGACCACGGCCTGAGCAACTGTGTGAGAGGGGGCCGGCGCGAAGCCGGCCCTCTCTCCCTATCGGTCTGAGCCATGCCGGGAGGGATCGCCTTCGAGTTCCCGGAGCTCTTCTTCACCGGCCTGTGGCTCACCATCCAGATCTCGGTCCTCGGCCTCATCGGCGCGGTCATCATCGGAACGTTCGTCGCCCTCGCGCGGGTCTCGCCGCTCGTGCCGCTGCGCTGGATCGGCGGCGCCTACGTCGAGTTCTTCCGCAACACGCCGCTCATCGTGCAGCTCTTCTTCCTTTTCCTCGGGCTCCCCTTCCTCGGCTTCCGCTTCTCGACCGACACGTTCGAAAGCATCTTCCGCGCCGCCGCGACAGGCATGGCGCTCTACCACGGCGCGTACGTGGCCGAGGTCGTGCGGGGTGGGCTGCTTGGCGTCGAGCGCGGACAGATCGAGGCGGCGCGCTCGCTCGGCCTCTCGTATCTGCAGATGCTGCGCTACGTCCAGCTCCCGCAGACGTTCCGCTCGATCATCCCGCCGCTCGGCAACATCGGTATCGCGCTGGTGAAGAACACGTCGCTCGCGTCGACGATCGGCGTGGCCGAGCTGCTGTATGCCGCGGAGATCGTCGAGTCCCGGACCTTCCGCGCTGAGGAGGCCTTCCTCGCGGCGACGATGCTCTTCCTGCTTCTCACCATCCCGCTCGGCATCGTGGTGAACGCGCTCGAGCGGCGACTGCTGGTGGCCCACTGATGCGACCTGACACCTGGCCGATGTTCGCGGACCCGGCGATCTGGGGGTTCTTCTTCGAAGGCCTGCGCGAGACGATCTATATCTCGCTCGTCTCCGTGGCGCTCTCGTTCGTCGTTGGGCTGCTCTTCGCGTTAGGCCGGCTCTCGCGGAAACGCTGGATCCGCTGGCCCTCGATCTTCTACATCGAGGGCGTGCGCGCGCTGCCCGTGCTGCTGCTGATCGTGTACTTCGACATCAAGGGCTCGGCGCTCTTCCGGCCCATCTTCGGACCCGACTTCGACCTACCGCGATTCTGGGCGGGTGTGCTCGGTCTGTCGATGTACACGAGCGC